>JABWBV010000505.1 GCA_013359445.1 Anaerolineales bacterium
CCCTTGACTCCGACCCGAATGAACGAACCCGGCTTGCCCTGGCGCGCAACGATTCGCTGGAGTTGTTCGACTGCTTCGGGTGAAATCGAAACGGGAAAGTCGCTCATCGCTCGACACTCGGCCGCACTTGTATAGTTTGCCGCTCTTCTGGTCTATCGGTCATCAAATCGCGCAAAGTAACGCTATAAACTACGGTATCGATGGCGGACTGGATCCGTTCCCAGAGAGGACGAAGGGAGCAGGAACCGACATGCGCACAGGATTCGAGCGTTCCCGCGTGCCTTTCACAAAAGGCCGGCTCGTAAAGCCGTCCGCCCAGGGCTTCGAGGACCTCGCCGACGACGATGCGCTCAGGATCGCGGGCTAAGGTGTAGCCGCCGAGTTGCCCCCTCGTGCTCCGCACGAATCCGGCCTTGCGCAGCAAGGCCATCATCTTCGCGACATGAGGCTGCGAAAGCCCTTCGATCCGGCTCAGCTCGGGAATCGTGAGCCCGCTCGGGGAGTTGCGCTCGGCGATGGCGACCAAACAACGAAGGCCGTACTCTTCTTGCGCGCTAAACTTCATCAGTAAAGCCCCAGTTCCAGTTTCACATGATCGGGAATCCGATCGATGGTAAAGGGAGGATCCCAAACCAGCTCGACCGTCGCATCGCGTACACCCGGCGTCCGGCGTACCTTTTCTTCGACTTCTGCAGGAAGCGACTCGGCTACGGGACAGGCGGGGGATGTGAGGGTCAAACACATGAAACTGCCGCACCCCGGCGATGCGTATGCCTTCCGCTTTGAATATAACGATGCTATCGTGGTTTATGCCAGCGATGCGGAGTACAAGAAGATTGACGAAGCCTCTACAAGGCCATACATCCAGTTCTTTTCCGGGGCGGATGTACTGTTTTTTGATGCTCAGTTTTCGTTGCGCGACGCGCTGGTGAAGTATGAAGATTGGGGGCATAGCTCCGCCCTGATCGGGGTTGATATGGCGCGCAAAGCCAAGGTGAAACGGTTGGTATTGTTCCACCATGATCCGGTCACGAGCGATCAGGAGTTGGTGGATATTTTGGAGCAAACGCTCACCTATCAACAAACCATGCGGGGGGCGACTGCTTGTGAGGTGATCATTGGGGAAGAAGGGTTGACGTTTGATTTAGAACCGGTCAAGGTTTTTGCCCTCAAATGGGGCACCAACAATGAAGCGGTTGTCCTGCAAATCTCCGATGAATTCGACCAAAATCACGTCTCGGAAGTCTTGATGGATGCCGGACGGGAGGTCTCCACGTTGGGGGGCGGGGCGCGGTTGCCACGCCTGGTGGTGGATTTGAGCGGGGTGGGGCAATTGAACATTTCTGGCCTCCGCGCGTTGATCGATTTGCGCCGTCACTGGGAAGGGCGCCCGATGGCGTTGACCGGGCTTTCGCCGAGTAACTACAAAGTGATTGAACTGGCAAACTTTTTAGACCTGTTTGCCATTTACCCGTCCGTGCGCGTGGCCCAATCTGCCCTGGAAGCGGGAGATACGCTCCGCCTACACGGGCAACTGCTTTCCGAACGCTACCAAATCGAAACGTTGTTGGGCGAGAGTGATCTGAGTACCGTGTTTCGGGCGATGGACACCCGCCTGGATCGCCCCGTGGCAATCAAGGTACTGTCCCCCACGTTGGGGCAGAGCGCCGTCAAACGTCTTTTGGGCAAAGCCCGGCAAATGGCTCGGCTACAAGCGCCCAATGTGGTGACCATTTTTGACTGGGCGGAAGATCAAGGGTTGGCGTATTTGGTGATGGAGTACATTGAGGGGCAATCCCTCCGAGATTTGTTGAACAAGGGAAGCGGCTACAATCCGATGGACCTGGCAGTCGATATTCTTTACGCGTTGGAATATGCCCACAACAAAGGCGCGGTGAACGGCAACTTAAAACCCGAAAATGTGATGGTTTCCGACGAAGTGAAGTTGATTGATTTTGGGTTATGGTGGGCCGACGACGGACAACGCTTGACGGAACTCCCGTTTTTGCTGGGGGATGCTTATTATCTGGCCCCGGAACAAATTGAAGGCCAACCTGTGGATGTGCGAACAGATTTGTATGCCTTTGGGTTGATTTTGTATGAGCTGTTCACCGGACGGAAACCATTTTTAGGGGAAATTCGGTATGTGCTGGAAAAACACCTCTACCAAAAACCCATCACACCCCGGCAAATTAATCCCAACATCTCCCGCTCGTTGGAACATCTGATTCTCAAACTTCTAGCCAAAGACCCTGCCCAACGGTATGAAACCGCCTCCCAGGTTCGACAAATTTTACTGGGTTTGGAAGTGACGCCGGAATCCCAGGCGCTATCCAAAAGTATGCGGCCTGCCCTCCTCCCCAATGCAGAAGGGTTTAACCGAATCGCGATTGGAAGTTCCCGTCGTCAGACCATTATCGAGCGTGAAGAAGAATTGGAGCAGTTGCTCCGGCTGTGGGACCTGGCTCAAATCGGACGTGGACAAATGGTTTTGGTCGGGGGGGAAGCCGGGGTAGGGAAATCGTTTTTGGTTGAGCAACTCGGTGCGCAGGCCGAAGGGGCGGTGGTACTGAACGGGCAGTGCGGCGAAATGGAAACGGGGTCCCCCTACCAACCTTTTATTGACATCCTCCGGGAATATTTGATCCGGCGCGCCTCCCTGGACAATCTGGAACAACTGGACGACGACGCCAACATTCTCGTCACCCTGCTTCCGCAAATCCGCCAGTTTATGCCCAACTTGCCCGAACTCCCCCCGCTGGAGCCAGAACAAGAACGCGCCCGCCTGATGCGAAGCATTTCGGAATTGATTAAACGGGCGGCCAATACGCAACCGTGGCTGTTGGTGATCGACAATTTACAGTGGATTGACCCAGCCAGTATGCGGGTGTTGTTTTACCTGTTTCGCAATATTTCTTCGACCCCAATTTTGATTATTGGCATTTATAGGGATGTGGATTTGCGGCCCAATCACCCATTATCCAAACTCGATCAGGAACTGAACCGCTATCCCAATTACCAAAAAATGTCGATTGGGCGGTTGAGCAAAGAGGGCGTTTTCCAAATTTTAGAAGCTACCTGGAATAGTGAAATCCCCTCGGAGTGGGTGGACGCCATCTACAACCGGACGGGCGGCAATCCGTTTTATGTGAAAGAGGTGATCAAAAGCCTGGCCGAGGAGGGGGTTGTTATTTTCCGCGATGGGAAGTGGCATTTCCGCCCGATTGGGGATGTCAAACTGCCCAAAAGCGTCCGCGATACCGTAATGAATCGGCTGGAACGTCTGAGTGAGGATGCCCAGGAATTGATTCGGCGGGCCGCGGTGATGGGGCAACAGTTCTCGATGAACGATTTACTGGCGATTAGCGATGTGACCGAGGAAGGCATGTTTGACGCATTGGACGAGGCCTTGGGGCACAATATTTTGCGGGAAGTGGAAGGAGGGGCGATGTTAGCTTTCACTCACGCGGATGTTCAACAGGTCATCTACGAGGAATTGCCTTCCCACCGTTTGCAGGTCTTGCACCGGCATATTGGCGAAATCATCGAGGCGCGTTACGCCAACAATCTGTCGCCCGTCGCAAGCCAACTGGCAAATCATTTCATCCAGGCCCATGATAGCGCGAAAGCGATCCAGTACAGTCTGGAAGCCGCCCGACATTCCAGGGAAATTTATGCCTACCAAAGCGCCATGCACTGGTACCGGCAAGCAGAAAAGTTGCTACCTGAAAGTGAAACCCCACCGGAATACTATATTACATTGTACGAGGGGCTGGGGTCTGTACTGGTGATCCAGGCGCGTTATTCCGAAGCCAGCCGGGCGTACAACACGATGTATGAGGTGGCCCAAGGGATTGAGCATCTCAGTGCCCAGGCCCGTGCTTTGTGCGGTCTCGCGCAGGTGCAAGATGATTTGGGGGATTATTCTGCCGCGCTGGAACTGGCTCGGCGTGCGGTGGATACGGCACAAGCCTCCGGGGACCGGAATGAGATTGCGAAGGCGTTGGTCGTTTTGGGTTGGACGGAATATAAGATTGGAAATCTGGAGGAGGCCGCCAAAGTGGCAGAGCAGGTACTCGACTTAAGTACCTCGCTGGATGCTCGGATGGAGGTGGCGCAAAGTCTCAATTTGATGGGCGTGGTTAATGACGCTTCGGGAAATTACGCCCGTGCCATTACCTACTTCCAAAAAGCCTTAGACCTGTACAAACATATGGATAACCGGAATCAGGTCGGCTACATGCTGAACAATTTGGGCGACAGCGCCCGCCAACGCGGAGATTATTCAAAAGCCATTCGGTATTATCAAGATGCTTTGAGCATTGCCCGTGAAATTGGGGACCGAGATGGCGAGATCACATTCTTGAGCAATTTGGGGGCGGCAAAAGTTGGGGTTGGCGAATATGTTTCGGCAGAGCAAGATTTACGACAGGTCATCGAGGCGCTAGAAGCCTCAGGGTGGGGAGGGTTAGGGGAAACGTATTATCACATGGCCCTTGCCACCGCCAAACAGGGGAACATCAACGACGCGCTCGCCTCTGCCGAAAAAGCACTCGCCCTCGGACAGGAACGGGAACAGCCGGAATTTGTGGGGGCGGCGTGGCGAGCCTTGGGGATGATTTCCGCACAGGCATCTCAGCCCATCACCCTCGGAGAGCGCCGTTACACCGGGCGGTTGCTGGGTGGGGACACGGGGAAGTTGATCCGAAGCCGATATACGGGTGAACTGCATCATTACCAACCCGCAGATTGTTTCAAACAAAGTCTGGAAATTTTTACTGAGCTAGGCGTTAAACGCGAGCGTGCCTTTACTTTGCGTGAATGGGCCGGTTTTGAACTCAACAAAGGACACAAAGATGTTGCCCAACAATATTGGACCGAAGCCCGCGAAATTTTCAGGAAATTGGGGTTGGATAAAGAACTGGAACGGATGGATGAGTCCGTTTTTAATAGCTGGCCCGCTTTTACTCCATAAGGTGTAGGAGCAAAAAGGGTAATTGCTCAGGCAGAGAGAGAAAACTCAAAAAAAGCGCCGGGTGAAGGACTAAGTCCCTCACCCGGCGCTTTTTTTCGGGTCATTCCAAAATGATTCACATATCCGCGACATCCCCCGGCAGAGACAGGGAAAAAATGCTCCCATGCTCCGGGGTGCTGATGAGGGTCACATCCCCTCCGTGGGCACGCGCAATTTCACGGGCAATAAACAAACCAAGCCCCAAGCCTTCATGTTTTCGATGGTGGGTCATATCAATTTGATAGAAACGCTCAAAAATCTTTTCATGGTATTCGGGTGCAATGCCGGTTCCCTGGTCATGAACATCGACTTCCACCCCTCCTCCAGGCAGGGGTTCGGCCACAACCCAAATTTGCCCCCCCTCCGGGCTGAACTTCATCGCGTTGGTAAACAGGTGTTGGATGGCCTGGCGGAACAACAATTGATCGATATTCGCGGTCAATTCATCCACACAAGTAAAGTTCGC
>JABWBV010000020.1 GCA_013359445.1 Anaerolineales bacterium
CGGCATGGGGCACAAATCTACCTACGACTGTTATGTGTCTGGAGAAGACGCCAATGGCACCCTGACTTTCGATAACCATGCCATTTATTGCCGGATCTGTGTGGACATCACCCAAGACACCATGCACCTCCTTGATGAAGGGAAAAGCATCCCGGAAATTTCCAGCTACATTGACGAAAACTACGCCAAATTCGGCCCCCCGACGATCAACGATTGACCCCTCAGCATGATGCAAAAACTTATCCCTCTCTTGTTCCTGTTCCTGACGGCCATCTTTCTATCAGCTTGCCAACAAGCTCAACCCGTTTTAGTAGCCGATACGCTAACTTATGATTTGGGTGATGTCGTCAACGGAGAAGTTGTCAGCCATCACTTCTTCATCCGTAATGAAGGATCTGCGCCTCTCATTGTTGAAACGATTATCACGACTTGTGGTTGTACCACGGCCTCCCTTGAACCTATGACGATTCAGGCTGGAGAAAGTGGCACAGTTCATGTAACTTTTGACTCAGGCGCGCATGGCCCGAATTTAAGAGGCGCGATTGTCCGGGAAATTTTTATCACTACCAATGATCCCAAACAGCGAGAAACTATCTTGGAGATTACAGCGAATATCATAGGGAAGGATGGTTAGCTAAGGCCATCGGTCACAAATTAAGTTCATCCGCCCGCCTGTGCGAGCGGACGCTGGGGCTGGTGATGATGTTGGCTTAAGTACTGGAAATGATCTGGTGGCAAGACGGCGTAACTCCAATTACCAGGGGAGTGGGTCGGGAAAAGTACGAATTACCTTTTTGAGTAGAGAAAATATGGCTTCTGGTGAGGCCCCCTTTTGGAGAAACCAGGGGAACCAGCACCTCGCTTCCTCAGAAACTATCCCGTTTACACTCAAAATAACCCATTGCAAGGCGGAATGATTTAATTGCACATCCTGGCAGTATTCGAGAGGCGGGCGATGGGGTAAATCCCAATCCATCAGAATAATATCCGGGACGGCTATTTCGATTTGTTTTATTAATTCCTCCCCGTCAGCAACCTGCACAATCTCATCGACCCCCATTTTGTAGACAAGCCAAAGCATGAGGGCCTTTCGGCTGGTAGGGTCGGGATCGGCAATGATAACGCTTGGCATAGAGGTACCTCATTCCAAGTGTAAGCCCAACGAGTTGGGGTAAGATCGGCCAGTGGTTAAGTTTTTCCCTGGCCAGGCGGATAGGTTTTTGACTTGGGGCCAGCTTATTTAAGACAAAAGCGGCACGAAATTCGTGCCGCCTTTGGGAGAATGAGAAAAGTTTAGACCAGTTTTTGTTCGATCGCTATCTTAACCGCTTCAATTCGGCTGTCCACATTTAACTTCTGGAAGATATTGGAAACGTGAAATTTTACTGTGCCTAGACTAACAAACAATTTCTCGGCGATTTCGGAGTTATTCAAGCCGTTGACCACGAGTTTGAGGACTTCGTATTCGCGATCCGTGAGGTGATCGGAGGTGTGTTGGGGTTGGGTTACGGATTGGGCCAGGATTTGGGTGGCTTCGGGGGAGAGGGTCATGCGTCCGGCGTGGGCAGAGCGGATGGCGTGGGCAAGTTCGGTCGCGGAAACGTTCTTTTGCAGGTAGCCCACCGCTCCAGCCTGGAGCGCCCCCTGCACCATCGCTTGTTCGGCAAAGCTGGTGAGGGCGATGACTTTGACTTTGGGGTATTTCTGTTTGATCTCGCGGGTAGCCGTGATGCCGTCCGTCCCGGGCATCATCAAATCCATGAGGACGACATCCGGTTGGTGAAGGGCAACGAGTTGCACGGCCTCGGAACCGTCTGAGGCTTCGCCGACCAATTCCAGGTCGCGATTGACCATCAGGAATTTGCTCAGGCCACTGCGGACGACCGCGTGGTCGTCGGTAATGAGGATTCGTATGGGGGTAGAGTCATTCATGTTTATCTTCCATTTTGACTTTCCATCCAGGTCGCGGCGACGCGCGTGCCGTGTCCGGGGTGGCTTTCAATATTCAATTCTGCCTCGATGGCTTCGGCGCGCTCGCGCATAATCCGCAGGCCAAGGCTGGTGGGTTTTCCGTGCTCCAGCTCAAAACCGATGCCATTGTCGGCGATTTCCAGGTGGACGCCTGTGGGAGAGTAAATGACGTGGATATCCACTTGCGAAGCTTGAGCATATTTGACGACGTTATTGAGCGATTCCTGCGCTATCCTGTAGAGGGCCACCTGCACATCCGGCGGAAGTTTGCGTTCGCCGTCAATTTTCACCTGGATGGGGAGGCGGGTGCGTCCGATCAGGGCTTCGGCGAGTTGTTTGAGCAGGTCTTCAAATCGCACCTGGGTGAGCGCGGCGGGGCGCAGTTCGAGGAGCAGGGTTCGCATTTCGGCGAGGGCACCCCGCGTGAGTTGTTTGAGTTCGTCGGTGCTTTTGAGGGCTTCGGCGCGGTTGAGGTCCCACAGATCGGGCAGGACTTCGGCGATCAGGCTGGCGGAGAAGAGCGTTTGGGTCACGGCGTCGTGCAGGTCACGGGCGAGGCGTGTACGTTCGAGGATAACCGCTTCCTCGGCGGCTTTTTCGGCAAGGGCTTGTTCCACCCGCTTGCGTTGGAGAATTTCTTCTTGCAGACGCTTGTTGGCTTCGGTCAGTTCACGCGTGCGTTCCTCCACACGGCGTTCGAGCCTGCGCCGGTAGTCTGCCTCCTGCGCGGCGAGTTGGGCCTGGGACTCTTTCAGTTCCTTTTCCGTCTGCTTTTGTTCGGTCGTATCCTCCATCATCCCCACAGCAAAGCGCGGGTTTCCTTCCAGATCAAGAATCATCGAGACGATGACATTGGCCCAGAAAACCGTCCCGTCGCCGCGAAGATAACGTCTTTCAACGCGATATGAATTCCGCCCGCCTTTCAGCAGTTGCATAAACTCATCCCCGCCGTGCTCCCGATCCTCGGGATGGATCACTTCTGTAAAACGGATTTTTTGCAGGTCTTCGAGTGTTCTACCCAGCAAACGACAAACGGTGGCATTCGCATCCAATATTTTGCCATCCAGCCCAAGAATGCCAATCCCAATGACAGACTGGTTGTACATCGCCTGGAAACGGGCTTCGGATTGCTGGAGTTCTTCCTCCGCACGCTTGGCGAGGGTGGCCTCCGCGCGAGTGCGGCGTTCGACTTCGGCTGCGAGTTGCTGGTTGGTATTTTGAAGTTCGGTGGTACGTCGGACGACGAGGTTTTCGAGGTGGGCCTGTTGACTGCGGATACTGCGGATGCGTGCCACAAACGCGAACGCGACCATGCCCAGAGCCAGGATCCCCGCACCCGTCAGGAACCACCAGGTTTGCCAAAGTGGGGGGATGATCGTGAGCGGGAGCGCCACCCCGGTCTCGTTCCACACCCCGTCGCTGTTGGACGCTTTCACGCGGAAGGTGTAATTTCCGGCGGGGAGACTGGTGTAGCTGGCGTAACGGCGGGCGCCTGCTTCGATCCAACCGGGGTCAAAGCCTTCGAGTTGGTAGGCGTATTGGTTCTTTTGCGGGTCTTGAAAATCGAGGGCGGCAAATTCAAAGGCGATGAAGTTCTGCCAGTAGGGAATTTCGAGACGGGCATGGCCGGATAAGTCCACGAGCAGGGGTTCGTTAAAAACGCGGAATGTGGAAACGACCACAGGCGGGGGCGTCTGGTTGTCCCGGATTTGCGCGGGGTCGAAGACGTTGAACCCGTGTACCCCTCCGAAATACATGAGGCCTGCCCGATCTTTGAAGGACGCGCCAGAGTTGAATTCGTTACTTTGTAGGCCATCGCGGGTGCTGAACACCCGGAAAGTTTCGGTGACGGGGTCAAACCGGGCCAGGCCATTGCCGGTACTGATCCATAAATGCCCTTCGGCGTCTTCCTGGATGCCCATCACATTTTCATTCGGCAGGCCATCTTTCAGGCGGTAGCTGGTAAAAGTGCCATCTGAATTCATCCGGTTCAGACCGCCTTCCGTCCCAATCCAGAGTTGCCCCTGGTAATCCTGCTGAAAAGACAAGATGGAGTCATTACTGATCGATTCTGGGTTGGCCGGGTCGTGGTTGAAATGGGTGAATGTGTCCGTCTTAGGTTCGTACCGGTTCAACCCACCGCCCCAGGTGCCCACCCATATGTCCCCGTTCTGGTCGAGAAAAAGACTCGTGCAAAGGTCGCCACTAAGCGAAGCGGGGTTGGCCGGATCGTTCTGGTAGTGCGTGAACCGACCGGTTGCGAGGGCGTACTTTTCCACCCCAGCCAGGGTACACACCCAAAGAAAGCCCTCGGCGTCTTCGCGGATGAGGTTGACCGTCGCGGTGACACCACTGTCGGGGTTGGTTGCCTCCCGCAGGGCTGGACTAAAAATGCCTGAGTTGGGATTAAACTTAACTAGCCCCACGGCAGTCCCGACCCAGTATTGACCCGTGCTGTCTTTGAAAAGCGTGCTGACGACATCGCTGGGGAGGCTTTGGGGGTTGGTGGGGTCGTGGCGATAGTGGAAGAATTCGCCAGTTGTCCGGTCAAACCGGGCAATGCCGCCGCCCCAGGTCATGACCCAAAATTCGCTGTTTTCCCCCTCGAAAAACCCGCTGATGATCTCGTTCTGCAGACTGTTGGAAACTCCGGGCTGGGTTTTGTAGAGGGCGAACAGCGACGAGCGGGGATTGAATTTGCTGATGCCCCCTGGCACTGTCCCTACCCATACAACCCCTGACCGGTCACTCAGGATGTTCCATACCACGTCGAAACTGAGGCTGTTGGGGTTATACGGGTCGTTGACCACGTGGTGGAAAATGGCGGGTTCGCGATTCGGATCGTATAGGTTTATCCCCCCGCCCCAAGTGCCAATCCAGAGATGCCCATTGGTATCCTGCCAAAGACTCATGACGTTGTCGGTGCTGAGGCTATCGGGGTTTTCGGGATCGTGTTGGAAGTGGGTGAACGTGCCCGAAACGGGGTCGGTCAGACGAGCGAGGCCGCCACCCGTGAGGCTGTATCCACCGGTGCCAATCCAGAGATTTCCGAGGTCGTCCTGGAAAATCGCCCCGATGTTGTTGCTGTTGAGGCTGTTCGGGTTCGCGGGGTCATGCAAGTAACGCGTGAAGGTGCCGTCAGAATTTAGCCGGTTCAAGCCATTGCCTTCGATGCCAAAACCGGTACCAATCCAAAGGGCACCCTCCCGATCTTCGTAGAGGACGGATAGGTTGTCTGCGCTGAGAGAATGATCGTCCGCGGGATCGTGTTGAAACCGGGTGAACGTCCCGTCGGGGTTCATCCGGTTCAGCCCGCCACGGGTGGCAATCCAGAAGGTACCGTCGCGAGTGATCAGGAGGTCGGTCACGGTATCTTCGCTGAGGCTGGTAGGATTATCGGGGTTGTGCTGGAAGGCAGAAAATTGTCCGGTGCGGGGATCGTAGCGGTTGAGGCCGCCACCCCAGGTGCCGATCCAGAGGTAGCCATCCGCATCTTCGGCGAGGGAAAGGACACTACTGGCACTGAGGCTGTGGGGGTCTTCGGCGTCATGGCGGAAGATCGTGAAGGAGTAGCCATCGTAGCGGTTAAGACCATCCTGCGTGCCAAACCATAAGTACCCCTGTTGGTCTTGCAAGCTAGCGAGAATGGCGCTTTGGGACAGGCCATCTTCCAGGCCGAGGCGTTCAAAGCGGATGTTTTTGGGGGTGGGGGGGGGAAGCGGCTCGGCCAGAGGTGGACTGGCTGAGGCAGATGCCGTGGTAAGGATCAGCGCCAAAAAGAAGAGAAATAAGAAGAAATTCCGCATTTAAAAAGTGGTTCAGGGATCAAGCATACTGGTTCATTCTACAAATACCTAGCCACTTGGCTAGGGACAAACATAACCGTTGGGAGGGGACATTTATCACGGATTCTTCTACACTTTGGGGCATGAAAGGAGACATATGAAAACTACTGAGGTACGAAATCCGATTTCAACTGCAATTCGTGAAGAGAAAACAGGATACGCCACGAAACCCGACACCTCCCGTTTCCTGGTGATTGCCGCGTGGGGCTTGGCGTTGTTTGCCAGTATTTTGCCCGAAGTGATGGCCGATCAATTTTTTGCCATGGGAATTCCCTGAATGAACCATGCGCGGATTGCGGTCTTTGCCCTGTTATTCCTCGTGACTTTTTTCTGGCACCCCATCCGTCCCCTGCGGGGATTCTCAGCCATCTGGTTGGTGGTTTACACAGGGTCAGAATTCATCTCTCGCCTCCACCTTCGTTGGGCGTTTTTGGAAAACTTACTCGGAAATACCCCCTTTGTCCGCCAGATGCAACCCGAACAATTCGGGAAATTTGCGCTTGCCCTGGTGATGATCGCGGTCTTGCTCGCACTGGGGTATAGCCGCAGGAAAATCTACCTCACCCCCGGTCAACTCGACGCGCCGATCACGCCCGTCAAATGGATGGGTTTTCCCAAACCCGATTCCTGGTGGTGGTTTGGAGGGCAGTTTGGGTTTTACATCCCGCTGACCATGGGCGTCGTCATCTGGATGATGAGCCGTCCGGCCCCGGAACTGTGGGCAGAAGTCCTTCCCGCTTTACCAGCCATCCTGCTCTTTGCCGCGATGAACGCCTTTTATGAAGAAATGACCTACCGCGCCTCCATGCTGGCGACGCTGGAACCCTTCACCGGGATGAAACACGCCTGGGCGATGAGTGCGCTCTACTTTGGCATGGCCCATTTCTACGGCGTCCCCTATGGCTGGATCGGCGTGACGCTGGCCGCATTCAACGGCTGGTTGTTAGGCAAGGCCATGCTGGAAACCCGCGGAATGCTTTGGGCATGGTGGATGCACTTTTTGCAGGATATTGCTATTTTTATCTTTCTGGCGATGGGCGCCCTCACGCCGGGCGGCGGTTAATGCCCCGACGACGAACCAGCCAGCGGTTGACCCTACTCGAAAGGTATCCGCCGTCCGAGCCGTGTACGTGCCCCATCTGCCGCCACTACTGCACCCGCCCCGGCTGGTGGACGGTGACGGAGGCCGAGTCCGCCCTGGATGCAGGATACGGTCCCCGGATGATGCTAGAACTGGCCCCCGAACGAACCTTTGGCGTGTTGTCTCCAGCCTTTCGTGGATGTGAAGGCACCTTCGCCACCCAACCCTTTGCAAGGAACGGATGCACGTTTCTGAAAGACCAACGTTGTGAATTGTTCGGTACGGGACACCAACCCCTGGAATGTCGTTTTTGTCACCACACGCGTCCTGGATTGGGGTCTCAATGCCATGCCGATCTCGAATCCGACTGGCATACCCATGCTGGTCAAGCCCTGGTCACGAAATGGCTCAAACAGATGGCCTGCCTCTAAAATTGGAGCCCTTATGTCCTCACCTGTCATTCAAATCACTTCTCTCACCCGCCGCTTTGGCGAAAAAAACGCAGTGGATAACGTAACGCTTGACGTCCAAGCGGGCGAAATCTTTGGTTTTCTCGGCCACAACCCGTCGTGGGATTGGGGATGGATGTCGAATTTTTAGGTTTTACAAAACAAACAATGACAAACTTAACCATACGCCCGTTTCAAAATTCCTTAATTCCAGATGCCGCCAACCTGTTCGTTGAGAATTATCGAAAAGAACGGTTGGCGACATCAGTTCTTCCAGCCTTAATGGAAAATCCGGTTTGGGTGGCCCAGAAGTTGACCGCTTTGATGGCAACTTGTTCAGGCGTGGCTGTTTTAAAAGATGGTCAATTGGTGGGATATTTGGGGTGGTTTCTCGTCAACGGTTTTCGGGGGACAGGCCGGAAAGGAGCTTATGTGCCAGAATGGGGGCATGTTTGCGTAGAAGAAAATAAGCCGACCATTTACCAGGCGATGTATCGGGCCGCGGCGGAGGAATGGGCAGAGGCAGGGTGTCAGGTTCACGCGCTCACTTTATTGGCGCATGATCATACGGCTGAAAAAGCCTGGTATTGGAACGGATTTGGCTTGACGGTGGTCGATGCGATTCGTCCAAGCCAGCCGTTGGACATCTCTGAACCCACCCACTTGACGATTCGAAAAGCCACTTCTCAAGACGCCATTTCCCTTACCGAACTGGATGCCGAACATTGGACGCATTACCCCAGGTCGCCTGTCTTTATGGCCCCTGCGACGGGTAGAGATGCCGATGCGAATGTCGCATTCTTGTCTCGCCCCAAAAACAGCGTGTGGATGGCCTTTGACGGAGAGGTTCCCGCGGGGTTTATCCGTTTTGAAGGATATGATTTCGACAGTGTTGCGATTTTAGAGACCGAAGAAGGCGTACAGATTACGGGCGCCTATGTCCGCCCGGCCTATCGAGGCCAAAAGGTGGCCGTTGCTTTGCTGGATACAGCCCTGCGGGCTTATCAGGCGCACGGGCTACAGTATTGTGCCGTGAACTTTGAATCCTTCAATCCAGAGGCCACCGCGTTTTGGATGAAGTATTTTGAACCAGTCTGTTTTTCCGTGGTGCGAGTACCGGAATATTTACCGTAAAAGAGGCTGAATCGCATTCATGAACCTTTCTCTCAATGCTCTGTTGGAAATGACCGCTCAGGATGGGGAAGGTTGGGGTCTCGCCCACGTTCGGCGGGTGATGGAATTGGCGAAATGGATCGGGGTGGATGTCCCACACGATTCCTATGCCCTGACGCTGGCCGTTGTTCTGCATGATTGGGGCGCGTTCCCGCGGTATCGCGTCCCGGGCGTGGATCATGCCCTGCGTTCGCGGCAGATCGCTGAGGCAGACATCCTGCCCCGGATGAAATTGACCCCAGAAATGTGCAGGAATATCCTCGAGGCCATTGAAAAGCACGACTACCGGGATACGCGTCCGGTCATCTCGAATGAGGCCCTCCTGCTCCGGGAGGCCGACATGCTGGATTTGACTGGGGTGGTTGGCATGGTGCGGGAGTTTGCCTGGGGGCCGAACAATTTAGACATCTGCCAACAGCGCATCCGCGCGCGGCTGGAGGGGGTGAAGGGAAGGTTCACATTACCCCGCGCGCGGGAGATTGCACAGGTTCGTCTGGAGCGGATGGAACAGTGCCTGAACTGGTTGGATGAAGAAGGTTTTGGATGCTTGTAATGGAGTCAACATGATGGATGCTTCCCCTTTTCTCGATTTTTATCTCAAATTTCATGAGGCCGCCGCGGTCAGCGAGGCAAATGCGTTGTTCTGTGAGCGGGTATACGGGAAGAATTTATGCCAGCAAGGGTTTGCCGAGATGACGCATCTCGACCATTTGATTCAGGTGACGGGGATTCAGGCAGGTCAACAGGTGCTAGATTTGGGCTGTGGGAACGGGATGATCGCCGAATATATCTCCGACCGGACAGGGGCGGCGGTGACAGGGGTGGACTTCATCCAGGGGGCCATTCACACCGCGGAAACCCGGACTCAGGCAAAACGGGTACGGTTGAATTTCCGGGTCATGGATATCGCGCAATTGGCGTTTCCCCGCGCGAGTTTTGATGTGATCCTTTCGATTGACACGTTGTATTTTTCGGATTTGGACGATTCGCTCTCCCGAATGGTACAAACGCTAAAACCGAGTGGGCGAATGGGCATTTTTTTCAACCAAACCTGCCCGCCGTGGGTAGACCTGGAGACGTTCCCGCGGGAGTCCGTTCACCCGGATCGCACGGACCTGGCCCAGGCATTGCGCGGGATGCATCTGCCTTATCAGGTTTGGGATTACTCCAGGCAGGATTATGAGCACGCCCAGCGTCGCAAAGTAGTTCTGGCGGAGTTGAAGCCATTGTACGAGAAGGAAGACCGGTTGTTTTTGTACGAGAGTTATGAGGGGGAGGCGAACGGGGTGAGCCATGCGTATGAGAATGGCGTGCACGGGCGGTATTTGTATCGGGTTGACCTGGCCACCTGACCAGTCGAATCCCTGCCCATCAGCAAAGGTGCAAACTCCCCTACCGACCTGGTTGAGACTTGACTCACGGCAGGGGAGTTTTTTTGAAGTGGATTCTACAATGGGGACAGTCAAGAAAAAGGATTGCCACCATGAACGGAATTTACTCCACCAACAATATACACCCCATGATGATCAGCGGAAATCAACAGGCCAACGCGACCCTTGGCCTGTTCCAAAAGGCATCTTCCAACGGCTGGTTGTTTCGGCTCAAGGCCTTCTTCCTGCGCCGCCCAAAGGAATTGCTCGATTTGAACGCCGTCAAAAAGGAAATTCCCTTGGGCAACAGCCATACGGTGGGGCGACGGGATGTCTCGATTGACCGGATTGTGGGCACGGAAGGCCGGGTGCAGGATTTTGACCGGGGCTTTCATCCCCTGTGCGAACGGATGCGCGACCGCTGGATGCGCGTAGCTGGTGCCATTCTCGCGAACGAACCCATGCCCCCCATCGAACTCGTTCAGGTGGGCGACATCTACTTCGTTCGGGATGGGCATCATCGCATCTCCGTTTCCCGCGCGCTGGGCCGGGAAGTGATCGAGGCCGATGTTATCGCCTGGGATATTGCTGACCCGTATAAGCAATATGGCGTGTTCAACAATGTGTGTTGTTAGGCGCAGCCTATCCCTCGCAGTCAGTTGGGGCTTTTATCTTAAACCGCTCCCTGACGCAAAAACCCGCCTGATCGAGCGCTGGAAAGCCGATTGGACCCCCACCCTGCCCAACAACGTGTTTTATCGCGCCTTTCTGGAACCTGGCGCGTTTGTGATGGAGCACAAGATGCTGTTGGGAATCAAGGCGAGGGCGGAGAGGAAAGAGAAGGAACTCGCACAATGAACAACTGGGTTCGCATCATCCTGCTTGTCGCCGTGTTTGCACACGGGATTGGGCACATCTTATTCCTCATACCCGCACTTGGGTTCGCCAGTTGGGGCCAAACCGCCCAATCCTGGCTGTTGACCAACCTGTTGGGCGATAAACTCACCCGCGGCTTTGGCATAATGATCTGGGCCGCAGTCATCCTCGCCTACCTGATTGGATTGTACGGGTTCTTCACTCAAACCCCCTGGTGGCCGCAGTTGATGATCGGGGCTTCCGGCGTCTCGGCGCTAGGCCTGTTACTGTTCTGGGCCAGTTCTTCCTCGGTCATCTCCGCGATGGTTTTTGACATGGTGATTATTCTAGCGCTCCAGGTTTTCAAGTGGCCCACGCTTGCAATTTCTTAATATACGATAAAATCATTCTATGGAAGGCCTCCTCAAAACCAAGCTGTTTGCCCCCGCGGCCCGCCATAGTTTGGTGGCGCGGCACTCCTTGCTGGAGAAGCTGAACGCGGGGTTGGCGAATGGGATTCCGTTGACGCTGGTGTGTGCCCCCGCCGGGTTTGGGAAAACCACCCTGGTGGGGGATTGGGTGGCGCGGACGGGGATTCCATTCGCGTGGCTCACGCTTGATGAGGGGGATAACGACCCTGTTCGGTTTTGGCGGTATGTGGATGCGATGTTTCAAATGATTGACAAACGCCTGGGGGAGGGTCTGCGTCCGGCGTTGTTCTCGCTCCAGCCTCCCGCCATCCGGCAGGTACTAACCGGGCTAGTCAACGACATCGTAGAGAGGAACATGCCGTTCATCGTGGTGTTGGAAGACTACCACCTGATTGACCACGCCGACATCCACGAAAACGTCAACTTTCTCCTCGATCACCTGCCGCCCGGTGCTTATCTGGTCGTCACCACCCGCTCGGACCCGCCGCTCCATCTCGCGCGGCGGCGCGGGCGTGCCCAGGTCTCGGAAATCCGCGCGGCGGACTTGCGTTTTTCGCTGGACGAAACCGTAGACTTCATCAACGAAACCATGCGCCTGGGGATGTCTCTTGCGGACATCGCCGCGCTCGAACGCCGGACGGAAGGCTGGATTGCGGGCTTGCAGATGGCCGCACTCTCCCTACAAGATGAATCCGATCCCCACGCGTTTGTGATGGCCTTCAGCGGGGATGATCGGCACATCGCCGATTACTTGATCGAAGAAGTGCTCCAACGCCAACCGCTGGATTTTCAACGCTTTCTCCTGCAAACTTCCATTTTGACCCGGTTGAGCGCGCCCCTGTGCGACGCCGTGACCGGGCGGGGGGACAGCCGCGCCATCCTCAATACCCTCGAACGCACGAACCTGTTCATCCTGCCGCTCGACAACCGCCGCGAATGGTTCCGTTACCACCAACTGTTTGCCCAACTCCTGCAAAAACGCCTGCTGGACACGGAGGGCGACGAGGCGAAGGTCAACGCTCTCAAACGGGCGGCCAGCCAGTGGTATGCGGAAAATAATCACATTGTCGAGGCCGTCGAAATCGCCCTCGCCATCAAAGATTACGACCAGGCATGTACCCTGATCGAGCGCTCCAACGCCTTGCTGTTCATGGGCGCGGAACTTAACATGTTGCGAAAATGGGCGACCATGATTCCCGCGTCCATCGTCGCCACTCGCCCGCGGTTAAACGTGATGGCGGCCTGGGCCAACCACGCGACCGGACATCCCGATCAGGCTGAAGTATTCGTCCAACTACTCGAATACGCCGCCGGAGTCAGGGTCGAGGACTTTCTCGGAACCTTCCCCGCCGCGCGCGGCCTCACGCCCATTCAACGCTCTGCCCTCCTGGAGGGGACGGTGATCCGCACCCGGATGGCCGTAGACTCCCTCGAACTGGATCGCGCCTTCACCCTTGCGAACCTTGCCCTGCCGCATCTCGTTCCCACCCCCGACGAATCCCACGCGTTCAACCTGCCCGAACACCTGCACTGTGTGGAACTGTTCAATCTGGGTTTGGTGCATAAATTTCGGGATGATCTGGATCGGGCCGTAGACGTTTTGGGCATGGCTGTGGCTGAAGCCAAACAAATCCCCAACCCGCATATCATCGCCCTTGGGTTGGGGCATCTTGGGGAAACGCAAATCGCTCAGGGTGAGTTGAAAGCGGCGCAAAAGACGTTTGAACAGGCGCAGGAAGAATCGAAGAACTTTCCGCCCCGCTCGTCAGCCTTTTGGGGAATGTCCAGCACGGGGTTGGGGAACATTGCTTATGAACGGAATGATCTCGCCAACGCTGAAATTTGTCTGCTCGAAGGGGTGGAGTTGGGGAAACTCTGGAGTTCCTGGGAATGTCTACTCCCCGGGATGACCGGGCTGGCACGGCTTCACGCCGCCCGCGGGGAATGGGATCGGGCGTATTCTGCACTCGAAGATTTGCTCGAATGGGGTGCGCTGAACGCGTTGCTGATCCGCCCGGCAGTGGAGGCCGCGCGGGCCGGGGTTCAACTCCGGCAGGGGAACCTATCTGCCGCCATAAAGTGGGCGAAGTCGGTTCACCGGGCGGAAATCGGGCGCAACAAACTTCAATGGATTCAGGATGCTCTCCTGGCCGCGCGGATCGACCTCGCGCAGGGAAATAATGCTCAGGCTGAATCCCTCCTTCAAACCCTGCTCCCCGAAACTGATCGGTGCAATCGTTTTTGCCTGGAAGCGCAATGCCTGCAAGCGCTTTTGTTCGATGTCACCCATCGCCCCAAAGAGGCTGTTGCCACACTCCAGGCGGTCTTGGAGCGGGCAGAACCGAAAGGGTATGTCCGGTTGTTTGTAGATGAGGGCGAAAAGATGCAGGGGCTATTAACCCGCACTGGGCGCGAAACGCCCGCGCGGGCAGGGTATGTGAGCAAGTTGCTGGCCGCTTTTAGCGTGACCTTTACCCCCGATCAAAAACCTGCCCAGGCCGGGCTAGTCGAACCCCTCACCGAGCGCGAGTTGGAAGTGCTAAATTACATCGCGCAGGGCCTATCCAACCCGGAGATCGCCAAACGGCTGTTTCTCTCTCCCAACACGTTGAAGGCTCATTCGCAGAATATTTTCTCCAAGTTGAATGTGCATAACCGCGTGGAGGCGACGAATCGGGCGAGGGAGTTGGGGTTGGTTTAATAGATGTAGTATCCATTACATTTATGGGCGGAGATATTAATCCCCCTCCAAGCCCTGGTTCCTCCCAACCAGGGCTTTTACATTCCCAAATTAACCCTCCCCCTTAATCCAATCGTGCGATGCGGTTAATCCCTCCCGGCCGGTATAAATAGCCAAAGACCTGACAGGTTTCCGATAAAAGCTGTCAGGTCACCCTACGAGGTTCCTATGAAAACATTTCTCAGCGTGACCGACCCCGCTACCTACCGCATCCGCATCTCCGGGCGCGTGGACAATGGCTGGGCGGACTTTATGACGGATGTCCAAAACACCGTTTCCCAGGAAGAAGGGGCCACCCTCACCGTCGTCACTGGCACCGTGCCCGACCAGGCCGCGTTGTTTGGCCTGCTGTTACGCATTCGCGACCTCGGGCTGGCGCTCGTGTCGGTCGAATATCTATCCAAAAATCCAGCTACTTAGCCTGACCCGCATCCTTCGACTGCGCTGGATAAAAGTAAGGCGAAAACTTGGGTAAATGGACGCTCCGCTCAGGATGCTTCATAACACGCCGAGCGAATACCGGACAAAGTTTGAATCAATAAATAGCACCAAGAAAGAGGCACAAAGTCCAAAAAGCCATTTTCCTTCGTGTTCCTTCGTGCCCTTCGTGGTTTAAAAAATTTCACAAATCAAGGAGCCAAATGATGAACTCCGCAATTGAAGTTCAGGCCCTCCAAAAATCCTTTGGAGATATCCATGCCGTGCAAAGCGCTACTTTCCGTGCCGAATCCGGCGAAATCCTCAGCCTGCTCGGCCCCAACGGGGCGGGCAAATCAACGACCATCTCGATGTTGTCCGGCCTGCTCGAACCCACCGGTGGCGAAGCCCACATCATGGGCCACTCCGTCACCCGCGACCCGGAAGCGGCCAAAGCCAGTTTGGGTGTCGTGCCTCAGGACATCGCCCTCTACCCCGACCTCTCCGCCCGCGAAAACCTCAACTTCTGGGGCAAGATGTACGGCTTAGGCGGGGCGGCGTTGAAACAGCGCGTGGATGAAGTCCTCGACATCATCGGCCTCGCGGATCGCCAAAAAGATCACGTCGGCAAGTTCTCTGGCGGGATGAAACGGCGCGTCAACATCGGCGCGGCCCTCCTGCACAAGCCCCAGGTCGTGATTATGGACGAACCCACCGTCGGCATTGACCCGCAATCCCGCCGCCATATCCTCGACAACGTCAAGGAACTCAACCGCCAGGGCATGACCGTCCTCTACACCACCCATTACATGGAGGAAGCCGCCGAACTCTCCGACCATATCGCCATCATGGACAAGGGCAAAGTGATCGCCTGCGGTACCCATGACGAACTCATCCAGCTCGTCGGCGAACAAACTCGCATCGACTTGTCCCTGGACACTGAAGGCGCGAGCATCCTCGACACCTGGCGCGCAGTGGATGGTGTCTCGAAGGTGTATGCGGAAAACGGACACATTACAGCTGTGGTTAACGACAGCAACCGCGTCCTCCCCCGCCTCTTCTACACCGCCAACTCGCAAGGCGCCCGCATCACCTCCATCGACATCCAGGAACCCAACCTCGAAGCGGTGTTTCTACACCTGACGGGGAGGGCGTTGCGTGACTGACCAAAGACAGATGACCGATGACGGAATACTTGCCCGTCCCTGGTCTCCGGTCTTCTGTCCCAACGGAGTTTTCTATGAAAATCCTCTCCATTGCCCTCAACGATCTCACCCGTTCCTTCCGCAGTGCGTTTGCCATTGGCATGATGGTGGTCGCGCCGCTGTTGCTGACCGGGCTGATTTACTTCGCCTTTGGCAGTATGTCCGGCGGGGATGTTGCGATGACCGCGATCCGCGTCGGAGTGGTCAACGCCGATCAACTCCCTGCCGATTCCGTGCTCGAAACCCCAATAGGGGATAACATCCGCACCATGTTCTTTGACGAAAGCGTTGAATCCTGGATCACCGCGGCCGATTACCCCGACGAAGCCAGTGCCCGCGCGGCGGTGGATGTCCAGGAAATCGGCGTCGCCGTCATCATCCCGGAGAACTTCACCGAACATTATTTGAGCGGGGAACAAGACGTTCAGGTGCTGATCCTCAGCGACCCCACCCTCTCGATTGGCCCAGCCGTTGTGCAGGATATGGTCTCGATGATGGTGGACGGCGTCGCGGGCGGGGGGATCGCCATCCAGACGATCATGGAACGCCTGCAAGCGAACGGCGTCCAACCCGACCCGGCGCATATCCCCGGCTGGATCGAACGGTACGGCAACTGGTATCGCGACTTCCAACGCGACCTGTTCCACCACCCGGACAAAGCCGCCCTCGTCTTGACCGCCCCCTCAGCAGGAGAGGAGGACACTGCCGACCCCCTTCAACAAATGATGGGGCTGACCATGACTGGACAGATGATCTTCTTTGCCTTTTTTACTGGGGGCTATGCGATGATGTCCATTTTGCGGGAAGATGAAGAAGGCACGCTCGCCCGCCTGTTCACCACACCCACGGCCCGGACCAACATCCTGATCGGGAAGTTTGTCGCCGTGTTCATCACCGTCATCCTGCAAGGGATCGTGCTGATGGTCGCCGGACACTACGCCTTTGGCATTCAGTGGGGCGAACCCCTGAGCGTGAGCCTGGCCCTGATCGGGCAGGTGGTGGCGGCGGCGGGGTTGGGCGTTCTGCTCATCTCGTTCGTCAAAACCACCAAACAGGGTGGCCCGGTGCTGGGCGGCGGCCTGACCGCGCTCGGCATGTTAGGCGGCCTGTTCACCGCCAACATCCCCGGTGGGATGCCCGAAGCCTTCGCTATGCTCGCCAACTTCACCCCTCAAGGGTGGGTGCTCAAAGGCTGGAACATCGTCCTATCCGGCCAACCCGTTGCTGACTTACTCCTACCATTCATCGTCGTCCTCGTGATGGGCATCCTCATGTTCGCCCTCGGCGCGATGATGTTTCGGAGACGGTATGCGTAGGAAGTAAATAAAGTAGATAAGGTAAATATGGTAAACAAGTAGACATCTATTTACTTTATCTACCCTATCTACCCTATTTACCTATCTACCTTATTTACTCCATCTACCTTGTTTACCCTATGTACCTCCCCCCGGAGAACCTCCATGAGAATCCTCGACCTCGCCCTCAAAGACCTTTCCCAAATGTTTCGCGACAAACGCTCTCTCTTGTTTCTCGTGGCGATGCCCATTGCCTTTACCTTTTTTATGGGCTTTGCCTATCGTGGCAGTACACAAACGGATGAAACTGCCGATACCCGCATCCCCCTTGCCCTTGTGGACCCGGAACCGGATGCCATGCTGAACCAACTGCTGACCGACCGGCTGGACAGCTCCACCACGCTGAAACCCGTCCCCCTGACCGAACCCGAAGCGATGGATGCCTTCCACAAAGGCGATGTCGCGGGCGTGCTCGTCATCCCGATTGGGTTCAGTGCCCAGGCCGAAGCGGGTGAAACCCCGCAGTTGAACCTGATCGCCGAAGCGGCCTCCTCGCAGGGGCAGTCCCTTTACCAGTCCCTGCGCGTGCCCATCTCCCAACTGATGAGCGCGGTCGAAGCGGCCCGTCTCACCGCGGATGAACAATCCAAACCCGCTGAATACGTTCCCGCCCTCGAACTGGCGTGGAGCCAATGGGAGGCCAATTCTGCCAAAAGTCTGGTGCGGATTGAAAAAGCCGTTGCCGAACAGGCACCTAGTACCGCACAAAGTGACTGGACAGGCGGTAATCCGTATAACCAGGCCTCACCCGGAATTCTGGTGCAGTTTGCCATTATCGGTCTCATCACGTCTGCACAAATCCTGGTGCAGGAACGCAAAACCCGCACCCTCCAACGCCTGATGACCACCGCCATGAAACCCTGGGAAATCGTCGCCGGGCATCTGCTCGCGATGTTTACCCTGACGTTTGCCCAAACTGCGATGTTGGTCATTTTCGGCCAACTTGTGTTGGGGGTGAATTACCTGCGCGAGCCATTGGGCACGCTGTTGGTTTCGGTAGCACTGGGGCTGTGGGTGGCCGCGATGGGACTGTTGATCGGTGTGCTGGCGAAAGGGGAAGAGCAGGTAATCCTGTTTTCGATGCTTGCGATGTTTCTGTTCTCCGCATTAGGGGGGACGTGGTTTCCTCTGGAAGCGGCGGGTGGCGCATTCGGCACGATTGGGCGGCTGATGCCCTCCGCGTGGGCGATGAACGGGTTGCAGAACATCCTCATTCGCGGGCTGGATGTGTCCTCGGTCTGGTTGCCAACGGGCATTTTACTGGCCTATGCCGCCGGATTTTTTGCCCTGGCGGTGTGGCGGTTTCGGAAAAGTGAACTGTGATAGGTTATGGTGAAGCGCGATCTGTAATTCAAGAAAAGAACTCCCTCAGCAATGAGGGAGTTTTCGATGTACGGCGCTTGAATTTTAGCACTTGGGCGGCTATCTTTGTTTTCGCCATTCCAGAAATTGAATGGTCGCAAAGATGTCCACGCAGACAGCCGTGATGCCAATCGCCCATTTTGCATCGGGAGTAAAACTAAAAATGGGTAGGATAAGGAGGAGGATGCTTCCCAATACCCAGGCAGAGTCACCGATAACAGTAAAAAGCGTGAAACCGCGACGAATTTTAGGGCGCAGGGTGTTGAAGGCAATCAGGGCGGCATACCCGAACATAATGCTGGCAAGCACAAGCATTAAACCGGGTGATGCACCTAAAAATTCGGCCAGCGGGTTTCGTGCAAGCACGAAAAAAAGACCGCTCGTAAATGAAAACATGGCGTTCGCGTGAAGGATATGGTGTAGGTTGAAAGGGTTGTAATTTGTGTTCATGAGTTTGTCTCCTTTCTTTCCATTTTAGAAAAAGGAGACTGCCATGTACACGAAAAATACTGCCATCGAGTGCCAACTTTCCCCACCGCTTCCAAAATTTGGCCCTTTTCCCGCCAAAAACGGACAAGCCCCCAAAAAATCATGCAATCGACTCGCGGGGATCGCCAAATCCAGATGAGATTTGGCAATCCGGCTGAAGCATTGTGGGATTTAATATGTTGGGTTTATAAAATTAGTCTCATCCACGAATATCTTCCGCTATTAATTTTGCGGCAATATTTTGCCAGTTGTGGAGAGTCCGTTCGGGAACAGAGGTTTGGAACCATGCAAGTGCTGCGCGTGAGGATTCGTCGAGAGCGTCGGGATCGGGGCGATGCGTATAGGGCTTGAGGCCAAGCACATACGGGAAGTGAACGGCATTGTAGTAACGCCATTCATCTGTTGTGCCGAATCTTGCATCGGACTGCGGCTTAAGCTTTTGGATAGAATTTACGAGTAGTGCCCTCAATGCGTGGGCGCGGTCTAGTGGATTTGTCCCTGAAAGCGTAGACAAATTCACCAAAGGACTGGTTGCCAGCTTGGACAAATCTCCGAGATGGGAAAGCGCGCGCCGCGTCAATCGAATGAACTGTTCCTCCTCTACTGAGGTGGGTTCTAGCGATGAGAGAAGAGGCAGTGCATCGGCTGTCTGGCGCAAGGTTTGACGTTCATCATGGAGGTGGCTTGCCAAAGTCACCCGATCCAACAAAAGTTGGATTTGATTGGAAAATGTTTGTGTCAGCACCCCAAAGGTAAGTAAGATGAGAAGGAGGGTTCTATTCTCTGAGAATAAGATGGCGATCAGAGCCAGAGCGCCTGCATAGTAAAGATTGGATACCAATGAACGAAAAAGATGCGCTCGAATGCTTTCGCCTTCATCGAAAGCATCCCAGGCGGTCAGGGTGAGGCCCAGGAAAAGTAAATCAAAACCAAGAAGCGTCATCCCCCAGGGGAGTGGAATCCAGTTGAGGGGAAGGATCAGCAGGCCAACGCTGAGGGTAACAAAAAGTGCGATGACAGCGAGTAAGGCGAAGGTGTTTTTGAAATATGAGGTATACGCAAGTTTGGCGATCATGCCCGTGCAGAACACAAGGGCAAGGACAATGGTGATGGCAAACCATTCGTTGAGTTGGGTCAGGATAGCCAACGGAATGGAGGAGACCAGCCAGGTACGAATGAGAATGGAGCGGATTGGGTTTTCTTGAGGGAGCAGGTGAAGCGCCGCACCGATCCACAACAAAGCAGGGAGGAGTAAGATAATGAGGAAAAACTGGTCAAAAACAATTTGTGTAGCAAGCGCAAAGGCGTAAGTGAGCAAGCCCCAGCCGGTAAGATTGACTGCTGTCTTTTGCGAGTTGCGCGCCAGTAAATATGCGCCAAGCCATAAGGTAAAGGTGTAAAAGGTGAAGAAAATGACAGGCATGATTATGTGATTATAACCATAGTCGCTGGATACGTTGGAAATCAAAGGAATTGCCTGTCCAGATAGCTAGGCTTAATCTGCCTGAATGGTCAGGTTCAAACTCCCCTCCTGGCAGGGGAGTTTTTGTTTTCTTCCAGGTATCCTTCAAGAAAGTATGCTACTCAGAGAGATTAGCCCCAAAAAAGGGTAAAGGGGGTAGGTCCATCTCCTTTTACCCTTTTACTCGGAGAGTTTCCTCTCTACTGAGCAGTTACAAAGCGTGAATACTTTAGGATCGCGAAGAACACATTCTCAAGGAAAAACATGAAAAGAACCCACGTTGTAAATCTAACAAATCGAGTTCAGGAAAACTCCTTTAATCGGGGCATGCTTGCACGCAAAATACTATCCGTCCTGGGACAAACCCTGGCGGGGATACTGGTGATCTTTTTGGGCTTGCTGGTAGTTTTACTTCCCCTTTCAACCGCGGTCCCGGCCTGGATTTGGATACCGCTTGCTCTGGCAGATGTTGGGCTGATTATCCTGCCATTTCGCCTCAAACCCACCTGGCGCGGGGTAATGGTTAGTCTCCTGGGGATGATTGTAGTGGGTCTAATCGCCATTTTCACCTCCCAGGTTTTTGCCGCGACCCCACCGATTACCGGGGCGGACGGGAAACCGTTATCCGGTTCGATTGCGGTGCTCGAAAAGGTGATGCTGAACGGGAGTGAGCAATGGATTACCATACGCGGGCACGATACGACCAAACCAGTGTTGCTAAATTTGGGGATGGGTGGCCCTGGCGGGGGTGGGTTTATTCAACGGACGCTGTTTGAGCCCTTGGAAAATGAGTTCGTCGTCGTCAGTTGGGATGAACCCGGGACGGGCAAATCGTACCACGCGGTGCCTATCTCCTCCCTGACGCCCGCGCGTTTCATCGAGGATGCCCATGCCCTGACGTTGTATTTGCAAGAGCGATTTCACCAGGAAAAAATTTACGTGTATGGCACTTCGTGGACGAGTATTCTGGGAATTTGGCTGGTTCAACAATATCCAGATTTGTACCATGCCTATCTTGGCAATGCCCAAATGATCAACACCACGGAAAATGACCTCATGGGATACGAACTGGCGCTCAAGTACTCAGCCGAACGCGGGGATACGAAAATGGTAGAAACCCTTCGCCGGAATGGCACACCGCCGTATGCGGGAGAGGGGATGCTGGCGAAATACGTTGCTTTTTTAGACGTGTTGAACGACTACATGGATGCGCCCCGGTACACCTTCGTGGTGCCCATTGCCCCTTTCATCGCCCCGGAATATGGATGGGTCGATAAGATCAACCACACGCGGGGACTGGTTGAATCGTTCGAGGTGGTCTATCCCCAGTTGGAAAACCTTGACTTCAAGACCCAGGCGGCCAAGCTGGAGGTGCCGGTGTACATTTTTATGGGGCGTGATGACGTAAATGCGATGCCCACCTTGGTAGAGGAATATATCGCGATACTCGAAGCCCCGCACAAGGAATTGATCTGGCTAGAGGGAGGACATGGGTTGGATGGGAGCAATTTAGGTCAGTTTGTAGATGTGATGGTGAACAAAGTGCTCGCAGACACCTGTCCTGCGAATAAGTAATCAATAAGGAGAATTACATCATGCAATCCACACTCCACCCCGGCATCATGCCTGTCCCGACCGCGAAGGCAGTCTCCCATCCCTGGCTTATGCTCATTTCGCGTTCCGTGCTATTCATCCTCTTTCAGGCATTGATCGCGCTGATCTTGTACGCGGCAGGCATCTCCAACGCCTGGGATGAATCCGCCCGATATTGGACGTTCCTGCCAACCCTTGCCAGCGTGGTTTCCCTGTATCTGCTCATCCGTGCATTCAATGCTGATGGCAAACGCTTTTGGGATACCCTCCGCTTCTCGCGGGACACCTGGAAGACCGACTTGCTCTGGTTTATCGGTTTCAGCATCATCGCTATGCCCATTGTCGGCGCGCCACGGGAGCCTCTGGCCAAAGCAATTTTCGGCGATTCCATGATCGCCACAAATATGCTCTTCCAGCCTTTGCCGACCTGGGCATTCGTGCTGAGTTTCCTCTTCCCGCTTACGATCTGGTTCTCTGAACTGCCCACCTATTTTGGTTACTGTATGCCACGGCTCGAAACACAACTCAAGAACTTCTGGCCCGCGTGGCTCATCACCTCTTTCTTCCTCGCCGCACAGCATATGTTCCTACCTACGATCCTTGATGGCGGATATTTCTTGTGGCGTTTCGGGATGTTCCTGCCTTTTGCCCTCTTTACCGGGTTGGCGCTCAAGTTCCGCCCGGCACTGTTGCCGTACTTCGTGATCGTCCACACGTTGTTGGATGTCACCACCGTGTTGGTCTACACGATGATATGAACCCAGTTATTACTCCGCAATCCAAGATGGGGTGGACATGTGGAGTTACGATATGTTAACCCCTATCTTTGCAAGTCCACTCCACCTTTAAGAGAAACTGATATGCTCAACAACCAGAATACGTTTCAAAATGCGGGCCAAAACGGCTATTTTAATTATCAGTCTGTGGGTAACCAGACTTCGACTTTTTTCTTGTTGCTCATCACCCTTATCCTATTGAGCGCTTTCCTGAAATCAGAGGAGCGATACCGAAAGCTGATGTCAGGCACAAAAATTGCACGCCCAGAATGACCGAATGAGTCAAGCGCAAGTACTTGGCTATATCTGCACCACCTCGTCAGCGGCGTAATAGGACTCGTCATGTCAATCGTATTTTCAGGATTGCTGGCATTATGAAAATTCTTGCGCTAGAACATGAACTTCCCCATGCAACAGTAGAGCAATTCCAGCGGCATGCAAAAGCCGAAGCTCGCCAGGTTTGGGATCTGTATCAGGAAGGCATTATCCGTGAACTGTACTTCCACGCAGACCGAAATGATGCTGTGGTGGTAATGGAATGTGCATCCGTCTCTGAAGCCCAGGAAATACTCTCAGCGTTGCCATTCGTTCAAAACAAGTTGATTACTTTTGAAATTATCCCACTGAGAGCCTACTCAGGCTTTGGAAGGTTGTTCACGGAAGATTGAATCACCTGTCCGTCTGGCTAGTAAAAGACTCCTCCATTGACGGGGGAGTCTTTTTTTCCTGATGAGTATGATTGTGCTTAAAAAGGAGAACAACCCATGAAAAAGATATTCTTTTTTCTAGTCCTGTTTATCTTTGTGGCTCTGGCGTGTGATTTGAATCTATCGGTAACGCCATCCACAGAAGTGCCCACCGCCGAAACCACGCCTGTTCTGATCGATCCTCCCACAATCACCCCCGAGGTTTTCATCTCGTTGACACAGGCGATTCCCGCGACCGAGATTCCGAGAGAGACGCCTGTTTTTCAGCCGTCGCCTGTGATGGGAACCGTCGTAACGTATGGACGATTGACTCTGGAGATACCTGCAAGCGTTGCCAACGGTGCGAGCGGAATGGACATGCCGCCTGTCACCCATGAAGATTCCCCCTATTGGGAAAAGACCCCCGGTCACTTGCAGGTCTCGTTGAATGACTATTACGTTCTGCAGGGGAAATTTCACAAGGCTCAGATTTATGTTTACCCGGCGTTAGAGTATGCCACCCTGGTCCCTGGTGCCTTTGAAAGCATGCATCGCTTGCGAAATATGCTAAGTGCTGTCGTGCCGATCACTCCCGATCAACTTCCTGCGGTTCCGTTCTTCAATGCCGCGCAGGTTTTTGCCTCGAACATCCAACCTGTCACTTTCCAAAATGGAGAGGGGATACGCTTCCTCACAGAATATGCCCAGTATGACGCGCCGGTCAACAACCATGAGTTGTTCTATCACTTTGAAGGGTTCAGCGATGATGGAGTGTATTACATCATCGCCATTTTCCCGATCACGGTTCCGGTGCTGGCAGATACAAGTGACCCTGGGGTAGTGCTTCCCGCCAGGGGAATCCCTTTCCCCAACATCAATGATCCTGAAGCCGATTACCAGAGTTACTATACTGCCATCACCGATCTGCTGAATACCACATCTCCCGATGCGTTTTACCCTGCGATCACCCAATTGGATTTGCTCATCCAATCTATGCAGATAGCTCCATAATCAGTATGACCACACATGTTCCCCTGGAATGAACCTATCCACTCGGATAGTGAAAACTCCCCCAGGGACGGGGGAGTTTTTGTTGCCTACGGACTATGATACAAAAAACATGCAAAGGAGTAAATCCATGAACGACAAACCTGTCACCAAACCCGCTTCGAACCTGGTTGGCACGCTAATGGGCGCTATCCTCATCCTCTTGGGAATCGCGTTCCTGATGGTGCGTTTTATCCTCTCCGTATTTGATTTTGACTTTGGGCATTACACCTGGCCTCTCTTTATCATCGTCCCCGGTGTGCTCATGTTCCTCAGTGCGTTTATTCTCGAACGCAAGGCTGGGGTTACGCTGGCGATGTTCGGGGGCATGGTCACAATGACCGGCGTCATCCTGATGCTCCAAAACACCTTTGATCTGTTTGCGACATGGGCGTATGTGTGGGCGTTGGTTGCACCGACCTCGATGGGATTGGCAAAACTTGTCTACGGCGCGTTGCGCGGGTTGCGAGTGGCATGGAGCGCTGACTTTGGTTATGCACCGGTCGATCCGGAAGTGCGCCACTTGACAACCGTGGCCGCACAGGTGCAGCCCGACGTGATCGTGAACAACCGCGTCGACAAGGGCCGTGCCGGGATGGCCGGGATGACCACCGGCGCCGAGTTCCTGGGCGACTTCGGCACTCCCGAGCAGGAGGTGCCGGCCACGGGCGTCCCCGGCGTGGACTGGGAGAGCTGCATCACCATGAACCGCCACTGGGGCTGGAACCGCGCCGACACGGCGTGGAAGTCCGACCAGGAGCTGATCCGCATGCTGGTCGACATCGCGTCGAAGGGCGGCAACCTGCTGCTGAACATCGG
>JABWBV010000506.1 GCA_013359445.1 Anaerolineales bacterium
TTTCGATCAGTCATGGGGTTCTCCTGTTGTTGGTTTTGGCAAACCACAGTCTACCCTATGACTGGTCAACTTTTAGCTTTTAGATGTACGGTAGAAAATGGAAAAACAAAGTATTCGCGCCATCCATCGCCAGCTCGGGTATGACCGGGACACGATTCGCAAAGCGATTACCAGTCCCGCCCCGCAACGGTATCAATTAAAGAAGCCGCGGGCGGCCCCCGTCTTAGGGCCTTACCAGCCGCGCCTCTTAGAACTGCTGGCCGAAAGTGCGGCGCAACCGCGCAAACAACGCTACACGGCCCACAAAATCTTCGAACTGCTCCAGCGCGAAGGCTACGCCGGGAGTGAAGGAGCCGTGCATAACTTTGTCAGCCAGCATCGCCAACCCGGGAAGCGGCCCGCGGCCTATCTGCCGTTGGAATTTGACCCGGGGCAAGACGCCCAGGTGGATTGGGGCGAAGCCGAGGTTGAGCTTGCCGGGGTGCGGGTGCGCGTGCAGTTGTTCATCCTGCGCTTGAATTATTCACGGGTCCGGTTTGTGATGGCCTTTCCATTTCAAAAGCAAGAAGCCTTCTTGAGCGGGCACATTCAGGCGTTTCATTTTTTGGGCGGGGTCCCGCATCGGATCACGTATGACAACCTCAAAACCGCCGTCTACCAAATCCTGACCGGGCACAGCCGCCTGGAACAGCAAGCCTTCAAAACTTTTCGCAGTTACTATCTGTTCGAGAGCCATTTCTGTACGCCCGCCCAAGGCCACGAGAAAGGCGGGGTCGAAAGCGATGTCGGCTATGTGCAGCGCAATTTCATGGCCCCCATCCCGCAAGTCAATTCCTATGCCGAACTCAACACGGCTTTATGGGAGGCGTGCCTGCAAAACGTCCAGCGCCACGTCCGCGGGCAGGCCCCCAATGTGGCCGCCTTGTGGGAAGCCGAGCAACCGGCGTTGTTGCCGTTGCCCCCCCGGGATTATCCGGCTTGCCGAAGTTATCCCGTCAAGGCCAACGGCTATAGCCAGGTGGAATTGGACACCAATCGCTACTCGATCCCGGTCGCCTACCAGGCCCGGCAATTGGTTTTAGAAGCCTACCCCTTTCAGGTTCGGGTGCTCTCCGACCACCAGGTGATCGCCGAACATCCGCGCTGTTTTGCCCGGGAGCAGGATATTCTCGACCCGCTGCATTACTGGCCGTTACTGGAACAACGTCCGGGGGCGTTTGAACATGCCAAACCCGTGCGGCAGTGGCGCAAAACCTGGCCGCCGGTCTACGAACAGCTGCTGGTCACCCTCCAGGAAAGCCACCCCGAGGGACGCGGGGTGCGCGAGTTCATCGCCATTTTGAAGTTGCATCACCAATATCCGGCGGCGCTGCTGGAACAAGCGGTCCAGCGCGCCCTCGCCTTGGGGGCCGCCCATCTGGACGGCGTGCAGTTATGTCTGCGCCACCTGCACGCGCCGTCCCTTGTTTTCGCCTCCCTCGATTTACGGACGCAGGCCCATTTACTGCCGTTCGGCCAGCAACCCGTGAACCTGCAACAATATGACCAGCTCCTGCACTAGAGGTGCCCCATGGAAACCCAGCCTTTACTCGAAACCTACCTGCGGCAGTTGCGCTTGCCGACGTTTATCAAAAACTACCACCCTTTCGCCGCCGATGCGGTGCAACAACAGTTGGATTATCCGCGCTATCTGCTCGCCTTGACCGAACAGGAAATCCTCAAACGGGACCAGAACCGCCTGCAAGAACGCCTCAAAACCGCCCGCTTTCCCGTCGTCAAAGAATTGGCGGACTTCGATTTCTCGGCGCTCCCCAGCCTGAACAAGGCCCAAGTCCTCGACCTGGCCCGCGGGGTGTATATCCGCCAGCGCGAAGCGATTATTTTCATCGGGAATCCCGGCTTGGGGAAAACGCATTTAGCCCTCGGGCTCGCACGGACCGCCTGTTTACAAGGCTACAAAGTGCGGTTTTGGACCGCCGCGGGGCTGGTCAACGAACTTTTGCAGGCCCAAGATGAACATCGTTTGCACCGGATGATCGCCGCCGCGCGCAAATTTGACCTGATCGTCTTGGATGAATTGGGCTTCATCCCCTTTACTCCGACGGGCGCCCAAGCCCTTTTTACCTTCTGTTCAGAACTTTATGAAAATCTAGCCTTATTGATCACGACCAATCTCAAATTTGCCGATTGGGTCCAGGTCTTCGGCGATGAACGCCTCACGGCCGCCCTGCTGGATCGCCTCACGCATCATGCCCACCTGCTCGGGGAGTCGTACCGGTTCCGGCAACGCATGCAAGAAAAGCCTAAATGAGTTTTTCGCTTTTCCGGCTGCCGGCAGGGCAAAAAAAGGGAGGGCAGATCACTCTGCCCTGCCGTATAGCCCTCGTGACGGCGCTCCGGTTGCTCTCCAGCAGAGCCGTATCCTCCGCACGAGGGGTGCAATTCTATCAGATGTGCCCCATGGTCGGTTTTTCGAAGTGAATTTTTAATCTGCAAAATGGTCAAATGGTCGGTTTTTCGAAGTTAAAGTGGTCGGTTTTTCGCTTGACAAAAACACATCCAGGAAACCGAACCCAACAACACCTTCGCCCAGGCACAAACCCTGCCCATTTTGCCCGTCAATCTCAACGGCGCGCATGACGGTCCAAAGAACACAGGCGACGTATTCCAAACCGACCTAACCGCCGGGCAAATCCTCCATATCACCCTGACTACTGACAACCCAACCGGCGTGCAACTGCTGGCCTATCACGGCGAACCCCCGACGGAAATCGTGCGGGATTTTGCGCCCCCGTTTGAACTGACATTCCTGGCAGTCGTCACCGGCACCTATTACCTGTACATCTTCACGCCAGGGGAGGCCAACAATGTCGGGTCCTACATCCTGTCATTAACCCTGACGGAGATTCCCTGATGCGAACGCCCAAGACCATCCTCCTCATTTTTGGCTCCCTCGGTGTTCTTTGCTGTTTGGCAATCCTTCTCACCGAGGTACCGGTTTTGGAAGTCGGCGTTACGGGTGGGCGTCCATCCGGTAACTATTCCGAACCGAGCGGGAACGGGGTGCCTGGGGTCCCGCCACCTGGCACGGGCAACTGTGCGAACGTCAGCCAGGATTACCCCGAAAATCCGTTTCGCGGCTGGCCGGTGCTGTTTTACGAAGGCGATTGGCGCACGATTGCCGCGTGGTGGTGCGACCCGTTCTACCTGATTGATTTTGGCGTCAATCATTGGGGCGTGGATATTGCCGCGATGGTGAATGTCGCGGTCAGTCCTTCTGGGGCTACGACCACCACTTACGACAGCATCGCCGGGGCTGAAGTGATTTGCACGGTGCGCGAGGAGATGTACGGATGGGTGATCAGTGCCCGTGACGATGGGGCGTGGAATTTTGGCATGGGCAATCACGTCAAGGTGCGCGCGTTGGAGTGCGAAGAAATCTGTGGACAAATCCCCGACGATCCCGCACCGGGTATGCATTATGTTCTCCTGGAAGAAGATGCTTCGGAATGTGCCGGGAACGTTGGGACACCTGTTCCCGGCGTCACGGCAACCCCACCCAATGACCCCGATGATCTGATCCTCTTCTGCACCGAAACCGACTGGATCGCCACCTACATGCACCTGGCAACGGTGGTCGTTTCTCCCCTTCAGCTTGTCCAGCGCGGCGATGTCCTCGGCACGGTGGATTCCACCGGTAACTCGACCGGCCATCACCTGCACTACCAGATCAACGGCATCGGCATTGGGGCCATTGACCCGGATCCGGCAATGTGCGCCGATTACAGCGACGAACTTCGCACCACCCCACGCTGGCAACGGCTACCCTGTGGAGAGTGATATGAACATGAACACCTTTTTTGACGCAAAGGCGCAGAGATGCAAAGGAACGCAAAGAATTTTTATTTTTTTCTTTGCGGCTTGGCGACTTTGCGTCAAATTGGCCTGTTTAGTAGGTTTACCTCTTGGCGTAGGGATTCAGTCTGTATTCGCTCAAACTGTCACTCCTCAGGTGAATGTCACTATCAACATCCTGGACATGAACGGCCAAGCCGTGCCAGGTATTCGGGTAGAACTGGTCATTTTCCAATATGCACTTTCTGTGGAACCTTTCCCTGTCGGAGGATGTGTAACGGACACAACAGGCTCGTGCCTCATTTCAACGAACTCAGCCCCATCAAGTGGCACGAATCATTACGAAGGCGTCATCTACGTCGCAGACCTGGGACGACAGTTGGTCGGTTGGCAGGGGGATGAAACCCGGATTGTCATTCAACTTTCCCCCGAAGGCATCCTCCCCACCGACGAACCCCACTTGCATGGCCCGTACACTGGCGAGCAATACTCACCTACCGAAGGCAGTCCTGACCTTTCGCCAACCCTCACAACGGTCATATCCACGGAAACGCCCTACCCTATAGAAACCCTGGCCGTTCCCTCCCCACTCCCGTCAACGCCAACCCCAACCAGTTCACTACCCCCTGCCCAAAATACTTTTTTCTCCCCTCTCATCATAATTTGTCTCTTCATCCGCCTGTGCGTGATGGGGGCCATACTTTGGGGACTACATACCTACAGGATCAGGCGACATGGCTAACCGGATACGCCGCAAAGCGTCTTTTCTCTTGCTCTGTATCTTTTTGATCGGATGGGCACGTCCAGTACATGCCGCGCCTGTCTTCGACGATGTGGAAGAGTGCAATCCCTTCAACCCAGATGGCTCAGTGCAATCCACCTCGGAATGTCAATGCACCGACAACGTTGACCAACTCAACTACTGTATGCCCGCCACCGAATATCTGCGCGTTTCGTTAGGACAAATGCTCGCTCTCGCCCTCTTTTCCGGGGCGGAGAAATTCGCCGGACTCCTGTGGTTCATCGAAAAGTCCGCCACCATCCTGGCTGGCTACGCGCTGGAAGGGCAGTTGTGGACACAAATCCGAGAAAGTATTTTGACCCTGCTCGGCAACATCATGGGCGGGTCAGGCGGCGTGTTGGATTTGATCATCCGGGGGCCAAACGGCCTCTTCTACCTAGCGCTGATTCTGGCTGGATTGATTTTGATCATCCCCTTTGCCGTGTTCGGCCAACGTCCGGTCAAGTTGGAGCGGGTCTTCCTGTGGGGCGTGTTCATTATTGCGCTGTTTGTTAGCAGTACCCAAGGCTTTGACCTGATCGGCGCGCTGGAAAATCTACGCGTGGCAATGATGCAAACGATTCTGACCGGGCAAACCGTCGAACTCGCCGATCTGGTCGCTGCCCCGATGAGTGCCACCCCTGAAGAAACGACCGTCTTTGTGGACGAGGCTCCGCTTGCCCTCCCGTCCGCCTTCGATGAAGCCTACTTCCCCGATCCCACCGACGCAGAAGCCTGGCATTTCCGCGTGCTGGTCGCCTCTGCCCTGAACAACCTGATTGATGTGGTTTTTCCCGCCAACCTGATTGAAGACGAAGCCCTGCAAGAAAT
>JABWBV010000507.1 GCA_013359445.1 Anaerolineales bacterium
CCCTCCGCACCCTGGTCTTCATCCACGGATTTGGCGGCAAAGCTATGCAGTGGACGTATCAATTGCAAGAGTTCTGCGTCAAAAACCGCGTCATTGCCTTTGACCTGCGCGGCCACGGCCTGTCCGACAAACCCCCGGGACGGTACACGATGGACGAAATCCAGGCCGATCTGGTCACCGCGCTCGATTGGATGGGCATCGCGACCGGGCCAAACCCCACCGAAAAAATCGTCCTGGTCGGGCACTCTTTTGGAGGCGCGGTCGTCACCGAGTTCACGCACCGCAACCCCCACCGCGTCGAAAGGTTAATCCTGATCGCCAGTGCCGGGGAATACCGCCTGACCGGGGCAGGGGCTTTAGCCTTACGCCTGCCCTTACCCCTCCTACGCCTGGCCGAGCCATTTACCCGCAAACAGCTACACGCCCCCGCGCGAGTGCTCAAACCCTGGTTCGATAACAACCTCTCCAAATGGAATGGATGGAGCATGATGCGCGACATCACCATCCCCTCCCTGGTAATCCGGGGCAACCGCGATGTGCTCTTTGACCCAAAACTCTTTGAAGAAGTCTCGCGCGCCCTCCCCAATGCCGAAGAGGTCGATGTGGGGGTTTCCGCCCATATGGTCATGCTGGAACGCCGGGATGCCGTAAACCGCGCGGTCAAACGCTTCCTCGAAGAAAACCGCGCCACCTGGAGCGCCAACACCGCGACCGAGGAAGATGTTGCCCGTGCCGAAATGGTACGCGCCCGCCCCTGGCTCAAAAATTATGGCCCTGGCATCCCCTACACCGTCGCGATTCCCCAAATTGCCCTGCACGAATTTCTGCGCTCCGCCTCGCGTCGGTTTCCTCGCCGAGCCGCCATTCACTTTGAAGGACGCGAGCTTACCTACCACCAGTTGGAGCAAGAAAGCAATCGCTTCGCCCACGCCCTCATCGGGTTAGGCATCTCGCACGGGGAACGAGTCATGTTGTTGTTACCCAACATACCCCAAATGGTCATCAGTTTCTACGGCACGCTCAAAGCGGGGGCTGTTCCGGTGTTCACCCTCCCCAACACCCCCCCCGACGAACTCGTCCGCAAAGTGGCCGACTCCGGCACCGAAGTCCTTGTCACCATCCCCCAATTTGCCGAAGCCGCCCGCCAGGCCCAAACCCAAACGCCCCATCTCCACCACATCATTTACACAAGCGTAACAGAATATCTGCCGCCCCTGAAACAACAAGCCATTCAGTGGAATCGCGTCCGGCGGGCCGAATACAGCCTACCCCCGCTAAACGCTGGCGCACATGCCTTTCAAACCTTACTGGAAAACCAACCCAAAGAAACCCCCACCGTTCGTCTAGCCCCGACCGACCTGGCCGCCATTGTGTACACCGGCGGCACCACCGCAGACCCCAAAGGGGTCATGCTCTCCCATCGGAATCTTGTCGCCAACACCCTGCAAACCCGCCACTGGCTTCCTGAAGTCAAAGAAGGGCGGGAACGGTTTCTGTGTGTCATCCCCTTCTCGCACATTTACGGTCTCACCACAGCGCTCAACGTCCCCATCGCACTCGGAGCCACCCTCATTCTCAAAGCCCGATTTGAAGTCGAAGAAGTGCTCGAAACCATCAAACGCGAACGCCCCACCATTTTCCCTGGCGTCCCCCAAATGTATGTCGCCATCAGCAACTTCCCCGGCGTTCGCAAATATCGCGTTGACTCGATCAAAGCCTGTATCAGTGGCTCCGCCCCCCTGGCCGTTGAAACCCAAGAACAGTTTGAAAAACTCACACGTGGACGCCTGGTCGAAGGCTATGGTCTGACGGAAGCCGCCCCCGTGACCCACGCCAACCCCCTCAACGGGTTACGTAAAATCGGCAATATCGGCCTCCCCATTCCCTCCACCGAGGCCAAAATCGTTGATCTGACCCGCCGCAAACGCCCCGTCGAACCCGGTCAAATCGGGGAACTCGCCATCCGCGGGCCACAGATCATGCTCGGCTACTGGCAAAACCCCGACGCCACGCGCGAAGTCCTGACCGAAGACGGTTGGCTTCTGACGGGAGATGTTGCCCAAATGGACGCAGATGGCTACTTCCGCATCGTCGCGCGCAAAGCAGATATGTGGTATCCTGCCGATGGCAAAACGCAGGCCCCCGCGTTCCCCCGAGATGTGGAAGAAGTCCTCGTTGAAATCCCGCAAGTGAAAGAAGCCGCCGTAGTCGCCATCGCCGGACAACCCATCGCCTTTATCATTACCAAATCCGACCGGGAGGGCAAATCCGCTCGCCCGGCTACCGCCGACCTGATTGCCTACTGCAAACGCCGTCTTCCCCCCGAAATCGTCCCCCGCCTGGTTATTTTTATGGACGACTTTCCCCGCACTTTCATTGGCAAAGTCCTTCGCCGCGAGTTAGCCAAACGTTATGAAGAACAAAACCCTCTATAATCTCAACTTCACCGATCAAGGGCATGGCCCCCCCGTCATCCTCGTGCATGGCGTGGCCGGATCGTTACGCCAGTGGGATTACCTGCACCCCCATCTGCTCCACGCGGGTTACCGCACCCTGGCGGTAGATCTGCTCGGACATGGTGATAGCGCCTGGGCCAAAGACCCTCTGCACATGAATCGGCACGGGGGTTATCATATTGAACCCGTTTATGAACATTTTAAACTTTGGCTAGACAGCCTTCAATTATCCGCCCCTCCGGTGATCATTGCCCACTCCATGGGGGGCTACCTCGCGTTGAGCCATGTTTTGCGCGGGTACCTCGCCAGTGGCCTTCTGCTCGTTAGCCCATACTACACCCCCAAACAACTTTCAGCCCCCGTGCGGCTCTCAATTCAGCGCCCTGTCATTAGCTCGGTACTCCTGCAAAACACCCCGCACACCTGGGTTGAATCGGTCATCCGCCTCAGCCACCGAAATGGATTGTCCACCCTATCCGGTGAAGCTCAACGACAGATGGCCGTAGACTTCAAACGGTTTGACCCGCGCGTGATTGCCCTCCCACACAGCACCGAAGACCTGACACCCCACCTCTCACGCATCAACTTGCCCACAATGATCATCTGGGGAAACAAGGATTTAACCCTCTCACCTGGTTCTTTTCCCCGTTTGGCCCTTTCAATTCCCCACGCGCGGTCGCTTTGTATCCCCAACTGTGGCCACGTGCCCCACCTTTCCCACCTGAATTTAGTCAATCAACATGCGCTAAACTTTATTCGAGAAGTGCTCCCTGTCCCCCAGGCATAGGTGAAATTCTGCCCAACCATCGCCATCTCGTACTTGTTATAATCAGTTTCACTCCGAATTTGCCCCACAATTGAAACACAGTTAATGATGGGGCACGCTACAATAAATTTATGCCAGCGAGAGCATTACAAGGACTTCACGTTAACTACATCACCGAAGGCAATGGCCCCCCGGTGATACTAGTGCATGGGGTGGGTGGTTCGCTCCGTCACTGGGATTATCTCTATCCCGACCTGGTTTCACAAAAATATGAGGTCTATGCGCTGGACTTACTTGGGCACGGGGAAAGTGCCAAACCGATAAATCATCATCCAGGGTATCACATCGACGCAATTTATGCCCATTTAGCCAACTGGATGAGCCGTCTCGATCTACATACCGCCCCTATTCTCATCGGACATGCCATGGGCGCCTATCTGGTGCTCACCTACGTCCTGCGAAACCCAGGCAAAGTGCGGGGGATTGTCCTGGTCAATCCTTACTTTAGCCCAAGCCAACTCAGTCTCCCCCTGCGACTGCCAATCCTCCAACCTCAACTCAGCGCCAAAATGCTCACCCTGGCCCCCAAATGGGCCTTATCCTCAGCCGTCTCCCTCACCCAACGGGGCGGCGATCTCATCTCGAAAGAAGTCCGCGAACGAATGGTGGACGATCTCAAACGTAGTGACCCTAATGTCATTACCTTTGCCAAAACCACCCAAGACCTGACGCCGCACCTCAAACGGATTCGCACTCGAACCATTGTCATTTGGGGCGAAAACGATCCACTCTTTCATCCTACGCATTACGCCCATCTGGTCAACAGCGTCCCAAATTCAGTTGGCTGTCCCATCCCTGGAAGTCATAACCCACACCTGACCAACATTCGCCTTTTCAACAATCAGGTATTAAAATTCCTCGATCAACTCAGTGGTGGCTTGAATCCCACCTCACCCGATCCCCTTATTAGCATGAACAAGCCCGCGCCCCTGCTTGAACCCCCGAACCTTCCCCGGGCTGATCAAGCAGTAACATAAAAAGTCCTCTCCAAAGAAATCGTTCGGGATAACCGTTCAAATCTATTTGGCGAATCCCCGCAAAAAAAGCCACCCCGCTAAATTAGCGGGGTGGCTTTTTTGCATTGGTACGATGAAAGCGTTTTAGAACAGCCCCAACACTTTACCGTTTTCATCGATGTCTACACGCATGTACGCGGGGGCACTGCCCAGACCAGGCATGGTTCGCATTTCGCCGAGGAGTGGGTAAATGAACCCCGCCCCGACAGAGGCGCGAACTTCCCGAACCGGTACGGTGAAGCCGGTAGGGGCGTTTTTCAAGTTCGGATTATGGCTAATGCTCAAATGGGTTTTTGCCATACAAATGGGCAAGCCGCCAAAACCATTCGCCTCAAACTCCTTGATTTGGCTTTCGGCCAGGGGTTCGTAGGAAACCCCATCCGCGCCATAGATTTCTTTGGCAATGGTTTCAATTTTGGCTTTGATCGGCAGATCGAGCGGGTAGAGAAATTTGAAATCGGAGGGTTTTTCGCACGCGGCAATCACAGCCTCGGCAAGTTCCATCGCGCCATCACCGCCAGTCGCCCAATGATCACTCATGACAGCGGTTTCGGCTCCGGCTTCGATGGCCGCTTTTTTGATGAGGTCGATCTCTGCCTGGGTATCGTTTGAGAATTTGTTGACCGCCACCACCACGGGGACGCCAAACCGACGGGCGTTGCGGATGTGGACTTGCAAGTTAGCCAAACCCACTTCGAGCAAGCCCAGATTTTCCTGTTTATATGCTGGGTCGAGGTCCTTGCCCGGAACCACACGAGGGCCGCCGCCGTGCATTTTCAGCGCCCGGATCGTGGCAACTAAGACGACACAATCCGGCGTCAACCCGGAGTAGCGGCATTTGATATTCATGAATTTTTCCATGCCGATATCTGCCCCAAATCCGGATTCTGTAATGACATAATCGCCTAAACGCAAGGCCATTTTATCTGCCACAATGGAGGAGTTCCCGTGGGCGATGTTCGCAAAGGGACCTGCATGGACAAACGCGGGTTGCCCTTCGAGGGTCTGCATCAGATTGGGGTGAATAGCGTCTTTCATTAAAACGGTAACCGCGCCTGCCACCTTTAAATCTTCGAGGGTGATCGGTTTTTTGGCTTTGTTCATGCCCACCACAACGCGGGCAAAACGACTGCGTAAGTCTTTGAGG
>JABWBV010000508.1 GCA_013359445.1 Anaerolineales bacterium
AGTGGAATAACTGCGGCCCCGCCACCCTGGGGATGCAACTCTCCTTTTGGGGCTGGCAGGGCAATCAGGGCAACACCGCCCCCTTCCTCAAACCGAACCCCCGCGATAAAAACGTCAGCCCACACGAACTCATCGCCTATGTGGAAACCCAAACCAACCTGCGTGCCCTCCTCCGCGTGGGGGGCAATCTCGATCTGCTCAAAAGCCTGATCGCCGCAGGCTTCCCCACCATCGTCGAAAAAACCCTTGATGTCCCCGGCGTGGATGGCTGGATCGGGCACTATTCCCTCATCTCCGGCTACGACGACACCCAGGCACACTTCATCACACAAGACTCCTACATCATGGCGGATTTCCCCGAACCGTATGACAAACTCAATACCGCGTGGCAATCCTTCAACTACACCTTCGTCGTCGTCTTCCCCCCCGAACGCGAAGCGGAATTGATGCAGGTCCTCGGCCCATTATCTGACCCGGCCACCAGTTACCAACTCGCCGCGGCCCGTGCCGACGAACAAATCGCCACCCAGACCGGGCAAGCGCAATTTTTCGCCTACTACAACAAAGGTTCCGCGCTCGTCGGTCTGGGGGATTATGCCGGGGCCGCGGCGGCGTTCGATGCCGCGTTTGCCCTCTACCCCCAACTCCCCCTCGAAGTACGCCCCTGGCGCATGACCTGGTACCAGTTTGGCCCCTATCAAGCTTATTTTGAAACCGGACGTTACCAAGACGTAATTGACCTCGCCGTCGTCACCCTCTACCCAATGGACGAACAAACCGTCGAAGAAACCTTCTACTGGCGCGCCCTTGCCAAAGAAAAACTCGGCGACCTGAACGGCGCGCTAGAAGATATGCAACGTGCGGTGGATTTGAATGCAAATTATCAAGAAGCGGCGGAGGCGCTGAAACGGTTGCAGGGAGGTTAGGGGATTTGAATAACCGTTCAGCACCCCTTTTCACGAAACCCATTCCGTCAGGTTTTATGAATCAAGAAACCCAACATCTTTCATAAACCTTCGCATCCTTTCGCGGTTAAAATTCCCAACGTTCCCTTCAATTCCTACAAGTTCCCCCCCCACCATCCCCATGCTCAAACTCCTCCACTTTGCCGACGCCCACATCGACATGGCCAACTATGGCCGCCACGACCCTCTCACCGGCCTCCCCGTCCGCGTCATGGATTTTCTCAAATCCCTCGACACCATCGTGGACGCCGCCATCAGCGAAAAAGTTGACCTCGTCCTTTTCGCCGGAGACGCCTACAAAGACCGCTCCCCCGCCCCCACCTTTCAACGGGAATGGGGCCGCCGGATCATGCGCCTGTCCCGCGCGGGGATCCCCACCCTGCTCCTCGTCGGCAACCACGACCTCTCCCCCGCCCTCGGACGCGCCCACGCCCTCGAAACCTTCAGCACCCTCGAAGTCCCCAACGTCCGCGTCCTCGACAAACCCCAATTCCTCCGCCCCGCCGACCTGTGGGGCCTCCCCCTCCAAATCCTCGCCCTACCCTGGGTATCCCGCTCCGGCATGATGGCCGCCCAAGACTTGCAAACCGACGCCCCTGCCGAAGTCTACACCCAACTCGAAGAAAAACTCGGCTCCCTTGTCTCCCTCTGGCTAGAAAAAGCCGATCCCGCCCTCCCCACCGTCCTCACCGCCCACGCCTCCGTGCAGGGGGCCAAATTTGGCGGAGAACGCAACGTCCTACTTGGTGCGGACCTTGTCCTCTCCGGCTCCCTCGTCCGCGACCCCCGGCTAGATTACGTTGCCCTCGGCCACATTCACAAACCCCAAGACCTCAACGAAGGCGCCCAGCCCCCCGTCATCTACCCCGGCTCCATCGAACGTGTGGACTTTGGCGAAATCGCCGAAGACAAATTCTACATCCTCGTCACAGTCGAAAAAGGCGAACCTACCCAGGCCGAATGGCGCAAACTCGGCCCTCTGCGCCCCTTTCTCGACCGCTACATCAAACTCGACACCCGCGAAAACGTCACCAAATATATTCTTAGCGCCCTGCCCAAACCCCAAAAACTCAAAGACGCCATCTTCCGCCTGATTCTCGAATATCCCCGCGATTGGGAAGCCCTCATTGACGAAGCCACCCTCCGCGACTACTGCAAGGAATGTTTTGAGTTCCACTTCATCAAACGCCCCCAGGTTGAAATCCGCGCCCGCCTCGCCGACAACCAAAACATCGGCTCTCTCACCCCCCTCGAACTCCTCGACCTCTACTGGAAATCCACCCACACCGAACCCATCGACACTGAGGCCCTCCAAAAACTCGCACAGGAAATTCTCTCCGTAAGTGGTTAATCAGCAGGGCATGAAGTATTTGCCCATCCGCAAACCACCCAACCACCCAACCAATATGCTCTCCATCTCCCAAATCCCCACCACCCCTCTCGGCCCAGTAAACGTTGCCTGGACGGCAAACGGCGTTGTTGCCATCGAAATCGGGGGCGACCAGGAAACGTTCGCGGCCCAGATCGGTCAACGGCTGGGGGACGTGCCCACGTTTGTGGAAACCGGTGCCCCGCGCACACAGGTCGAAGAATATTTGACTGGGCAACGCACAATGTTTGACCTGGACATCGATTGGGCGCTTTGCACCCCCTTTCAGCGTCAGGTTTTGGAGCATCAACTCGCAATCCCCTATGGCGAAACCCGCACCTACGGGCAACTCGCCGCACAAATCGGCAAACCACAGGCCGCCCGCGCCGTGGGCCGCGCCGGGGCAACAAACCCCATCCCCCTCATTATTCCCTGCCACAGAGTGCTCGGCGCGGATGGCAGTTTGCGTGGGTACGGTGCTCCTGGGGGCGTGCAAACCAAAGCGTGGTTATTGGCCTTAGAAAACCGCACGTAACCGCTCAAAACAAAATCGACAGGGACATTTTCTCCCGTTGCAAACGAATCAAAAAGGCGCACAGTAAATTGTGCGCCTTTTGCGTATGGCCCTTTCAACCGCGCAAGCGGCTGAAGCACCAGATATGGATGGATAGAAGTTATTACGACTTCTTCAAAACCGGCAGGCCATTTTTGCTTTCCGACACGGCATACCCTGCGGGCACTGCATCTAATGCACCTTCGGATTTAACTTCCTTCGCAAAAAAATACAGGGTCTGCTCTTTGCCGCTTTTCAACGTGGTCTTGCTGGAGTGCAAATAGTATGTCACTCCTTTGGAATTTTTGTAGCTGTAAGCCATGAGTGTTCTCCTTCTCTCAGGGAATTTAAGCGAAAACTTCGCTTGATTAACGCCAGTATAACATTACACACGCCGATTGAAATTGGTAATTTCGAGGGAATTTTTAGGGGTGGGTCTCAATCAACAACCTTTTGGCCGCCCGATTATGTTTTTCGACCAAACGGGGCAAGTCTACGGAAGTCAGATGTCCATTTTTGACCACAAATTTTCCGCCAACCAGGGTGAAATCCACCGTGACAGACTGGCAAAAGACCAGTGCCGCAAGCGGATCGTGCAAGGCCCCGGCAAAATCTAATCGGTTCAAGTTAACCGCGAACAAATCCGCACATTTGCCCGGTTCGAGCGAGCCAATGTCCGCCCGTCCGAGGACCGCCGCGCCCCCGCGTGTGCCCAACTCCAACGCCTGCCGCGCCGTCATCAAAGGCGGCGCATCCTCCCCGGAGAGGGACGCCCCGCGCAAGCCCGCATCCAGCCGCGCGAGGAGCATCGCCTGCCGGGCCTCGGCCAACAGGTGGGAGCCATCGTTACTCGCCGACCCATCCACCCCCAACCCCACGTTGACTCCCGCCGCGCGCATCTTCATCACCGGCGCAATGCCCGACGCCAGGCGCATGTTCGAGGACGGGCAGTGTGCCACGCCGCACCCGGTGTGCGCGTACACCCCAATTTCCGCATCGTTGACATGCACGGAGTGGGCAAACCAGACATCGTGCCCTACCCAAGCCAATTCTTCCATCAACGCGACGGGACGCTTGCCGAACATTTCGATGCAAAACGCTTCTTCGTCCGCTGTTTCCGCGAGGTGGGTATGCAGGTGAACGCCGTACTGCCGCGCCAGGATCGCACTCTGCCGCATCAATTCGGGCGTGACGCTGAACGGCGAGCAGGGGGCCAGCACCACGCGGGTGAGCGCGCCCGGTTTGGGGTCGTGATACTGCTCGATCAGGCGCTGACTCTCGCGCAGGATCGCGTCTTCGTCTTCCACCACCGAGTCCGGGGGCAGGCCGCCTTTGCTTTCGCCCAGACTCATCGAGCCGCGGGAGGCGTGCAGGCGGACGCCGATCTCGCGCGCGGCGTGGATTTCGTCGTCGAGCCGGGAGCCGTTGGGGTAGAGGTAGAGGTGATCGGAGGCGGTGGTACAGCCGGAGAGGGCGAGTTCAGCGAGGGCGGTTTGGGTAGAGGTGTAGATGTCGTCCGGGGTGAGGCGCGCCCAGATGGGGTAGAGGGTTTTGAGCCAGTTGAAGAGGTTGGCGTTTTGGGCGGCGGGGACGGCACGCGTGAGGGTTTGGTAAAAATGATGGTGGGTGTTGACCAGCCCGGGCAGGATGACGTGATCGGTCAGGTCGAGGATTTCGTCGGCTTCGGTGGGCAGTTCGGCAGTGGGGCCGACTTGCTCGATGAAGCCGTCGCGGATAAACAGGCCGCCGTCGGGGATTTCGCGGCGGGTCTCGTCAAAGGTGGCGAGGAGGGTAGCGTGGGTGAGGAGGAGGGTGGACATAGGGTTGGTTTGTTGATTGGTTGGTTGGCAAATTTGCCAGATGGAATGGTTGTATTATAATTCGAGACAAGCCTGAAATTGATTGATTTGGAGTACCTTGAAATGTTAGCCCCACCTGTCATGAAATCACGAAAAACTAAAAGTCAAAAACAAAAACTGATTACGGCTGAAGCGTTCGCCGAAATGGCTGAGATTGGCCGGGCAGAACTTATTAATGGGAGAATTATTGAAATGCCACCTCCACAAAATAGACATGGCCGTTGTGAAAGCAAATTTACGATTCGAATTGGAAATTTTGTAGAAAAAAATAGGCTTGGGATCGTGATGTCAGGCGAGAATGGCATTTACATCCGACGCAACCCAGATACTGTTCGGGCGGCTGATGTTACCTTTATCAGCTATACACAATGGGAGAAACAAATAGATAAAGATGGTTATTTAGAAATTGCCCCAGAATTAATTGTCGAAGTGCTCTCGCCCAGCGACAGTTGGACAAAAGTCATGACCAAGCTCCGCGATTATTTTTCCATCGGAGTCCGGCTGGTGTGGGTGGCGGATACGGAAACGCACATCGTTCACGTGTTTCGTTCGCCAACGGATGTGCGAGAGTTTAAAGAGGGGGAGGAATTACCGGGTGACGAGGTGTTGCCAGGGTTTTCTGTGGCGGTGGGGGAGTTGTTTGCAGATTGAACCCGAAAAAAAGAGACCGGGCGGGTTGTACAACCCGC
>JABWBV010000021.1 GCA_013359445.1 Anaerolineales bacterium
TAGAGAACCAGGGCGGGATGGTCAAGATATTTATAACATTATTCTTAAAAATTATCGAGGTTCGGTCACTTCTGGGACCGTCAGCAGATGAAAAGCAAGGGTCGCCATGTCCGCTGTCTTGCGGACGGATTTTGCATCTTTGATGCGGCTCAGAATACCCCGAAAACGTTGGAGCACCAATTGGTCCTGAAAATAGGTTTCCGGGGTGACTTCTCCACTCATAATTTCATCCAGGCCCAGTTTGGTGTACACACTGCTGACGTGTTTGGACACCTGATCGGCGCGGATGATCAGTTCGTCTGAGAGGTCGCGGTGGGGATGATTGAAGAGGATCGCGAGCCGGGCGATTTCGGCCTCGCGCGGGGTCAGGTCCCCGACCGGTTTGGTGCCATCGAGCAGGGCGGCGTTTTCCGGCAGGTGAATCCGTTCCCGCAGGGCGAGCTGGTAGACCCCGCGCGTGGTCACCCACTTGCCTTGTTTCACCGCCAGGGCAATCGTGGCGGCCAACCCGTATCCAATCTCCCGTTTGATGATGTAGCCGTGAAATTTGTGTTCGATGATGCGGCGCAGGGTGTTGGCGTCCGGTTGGGTGGCGGTGAACAAAATGTGGGGGTGGGGGGTTGAGCGTTGGGCGTGGGCGGCCACCCGGAAAGGCCAGTCCGGGTCTCCGGGGACTTCTGTATCTAAAACCACCGCGCCGATCCGGTGCAGGGGGTCATTGAGAAAATTTTCGACATCATTTTCCGACCCAACCTCCCCGATCACGCGGGTGCGCCAGTCGCGGGTCAACAGCATCGACATCAAATCCCGTGCGTACACATCATCTTCGATTAACAGGACGTGAATATCTTTGGGCATGGGTTAACGATCCTCAACCCCAACCAGGGACATAATTTCGGAGGCGGCCTCTTCGACCGATTTGTGGGACATGTCAATCAACGGCCATTTGCCCCGGTCAAAAATTTCTTTGGCGTAGCTGACTTCTTTGCGGATGTAGGCCGGGTCGCGGTAAAAAATGGGGGAAATGCCCGGGTGATCGCTCCCTTTGACACGCAGTTCAAACAACCGTTCAGGGGAAATGGTCAGGCCGACAACTTTGTGTTTGGGGAATTCAAACAGTTCTGAGGGGATGGGGAGGCCGGGGGTCAGGGGTAGGTTGGCGACTTTCCACCCCCGATAGGCCAGGTAAATACTGAGGGGGGTTTTGGCCGTGCGGGAGAGGCCAATGAGTATGAGGTCTGCTTCATCCAAATCGTGTCGCATCAACCCATCATCGTGCCGGACGGTAAAATCGAGCGCATCGATCCGAAACAGGTAGCCGGTTTCAAATGACTTAAACACCCCCGGGCGAGAGCGGGGCATGGTGGAGAGCGTTTCGGACAGGCGGACAAGCAGGGGGCCAAGGAGGTCGATGGTGGCAACGTTGTGGGTGCGCCCGGCGTTGAACATTTCCCGCCGTAAGTCCTCTAAAACCAGGGTGTGGATAATGAGGCCCTGGGTTTGGACTGCTTCGAGGACCACCTCGTGAATTTTTTCTGCCGTGCGAACATTCGCGCGGATTTCAACTTCTATTTGGGCGTCAAACTGGGCCAGGGCGGCGCGGGCCACCGTATCGGCTGTGGTGCCGGTTCCATCGGATACGGCGAAGATTTTGGTCATGAAATACTCCGGGGGAAGGGAGAATGGGCGTATAACGTACACCCGTGTACAAGTACACAGGTACACAAGTATACAAGGGAGAAGTATCTCTGTCTACCTTCTCTCCCTTCTCTCCCCTAGTTATCTTCTCTCCCTTCCCCTTCCAATAACCGCTCCTCATAAATCCTCCGCACCGTTGCCTCGATATCCGGCTCACGCACCGACAAATCTACAATCCGGTAATGTTCGGTCAGGCGGCGGATGAGTTCGGAGGCGGACAGGGTGGCGCGGGCGAATTGGTAGGTGGCGCGCAGGCTTTCGCGGGCCACCACGTCCGCGCCGGGGATGGAGATGTCGGGGTAGGGTTCTGCAAAATCGACGATCAGTTCGCGGTTCCCGCCAAAACGCGTTTTCAGGGCCTCGAGCTTGCCATCATAAAGCAGTTTGCCGTGATCGATGATCATCACCCGCTCGCAGAGTTTTTCCACGTCGGAGAGGTCGTGGGTGGTCAGCAGGATGGTTGTGCCCCGTGCCCGGTTGATGTGCAGGATAAACTGGCGGATGCGCTCTTTGGCGACGACGTCTAGCCCGATGGTGGGTTCGTCGAGGAAGAGCAGGTCCGGGTCGTGGAGCAGGGACGCGGCGAGGTCGGCGCGCATGCGCTGGCCGAGGGAGAGGGATCGTGTCGGGGCTTGGAGAAACGGATCGAGGTCCAGAATCTCGCGAAATTCGGTCAGGTTTTGGCGGAAGCGCGCGGGGGGGATTTTGTATACGTGTTGGAGCAGTTCCAGCGATTCGATCACGGGCAAATCCCACCACAGGGTGGTCCGTTGCCCGAACACTGCCCCAATCCGGGCGACGTACCGTTCCCGGGCCTTCCAGGGAATGTGCCCGTTGACGAAAATCTCGCCCCCGGTCGGGACCAGTAACCCCGTCAGCATCTTGATCGTGGTGGATTTCCCCGCCCCGTTCGGGCCGAGGTATCCGACCACTTCGCCCGGCTCAATCGCAAACGTGATCCCATCCACCGCCCGCACGAGCCGCGTTTCCCGCGCAAATAGCCCGCGCATCATCCCGCCAAAGCCGGGCTGGGTGAGGGGGAGGGAGAAGTGTTTGTGGAGGGATTGGAGGTGGATCATTGGTATGAGGTCCCTTCACGTATCACGAGTCACGTTTCACCAACTGAAACGTGACTCGTGATACGTGAATTACGTTCCCGTACTTTGATAATGCCTCATCCCAAACCGCCAGAAGGCAAGGGCGAAGAGGAAGACGGCGAGGCCGACGATGGGGGAGAGGAAGGGGGCGAAGGGAGGGAAATTGAACGGGTCGGGTTTGTTGAGGAAGTAGAGGGCGGGGTAGTAGTTGAGGAAGATGGCGGGGACAAAGTAGGTGAAAAAGCGGCGGAGCCAATCCTGGTAAATGTGCATGGGGTGAGAAATGGTGTAACTCCCGCCGTAGGTGAGGATGTTCATCACTTCGATGGACTCAACCGTCCAAAACGTGATAGTGGCCCCGATGATGAACAGCCCGCCGAAGAAGAGGATCATGCCGAGGACGACGAAGGGCAGGTAGAGCACTTTGGCGGGGGTCCACGTGAGATCGGTCAGGGACACGGCGAGCGCGAAAATGGCCGCACCCATCGCAATTTTACCCACGCGCCGGAGGGTGAATTCTGACCCTAGCACCTGCACGGTGATATTGACCGGGCGCAGGAGCAGTTGGTCAAACAGCCCCTGCCGGACGAATTTCCCGAAGTTGGGCGGGTCAAACCCGCTGAAGATCATGTCCATCAGGCCGAACGACATTTCTACCAGCCCGTACAAAAACGCCACTTCCCCCACTGTCCAGCCCTGAATGCCGCCGAACCGTTGGAGTACGAGGGCAAGCGAGCCAAATTCAAACGTGGTGATGAGGGCCGTGCCGATCATTTCAAAGAGAAACGAGGTGCGGAAGTGGAGTTGACTGCGGATTTGGACGCGGATAAGGCGGAGGTAGAGGGAGAGCATAGGGGGAAGGGATTTGTGATGAAGTGATGAGTAATGAGTAATGAGTGGAAGCATCCTGAGCGGAGCGGGAATGCATCCGACTCTTGAAAAAACCCATGTACAGCGTAGTCGAAGGATGCGGGGAGGTTGTGCGTATGTCGTACCCTTCGACTGCGCAAAGCCTCCGCTCAGGGTGCTGTCGGGTTTTGCAAATTGCTTGTTTCAAGGTTGCAAAGCCACAAAAGATGCTCAACATGGGATCGCAAGGATTCTTCCAACAGTAAATGTAAATCTGTCTTCTCTTGTGACAGGAATCAAAAAGTGCCGGATGCACCGGCACTTTTTTTGAGAAACGCCTTATTTTACACCGGCTCCGGCATCCCCTCACACCCCGGAACCTCACTCAACTGTTGAAACACCTGCAACCCTCGCTGACGGGCGATGTTGACCATCAAATCCGCGCCTTGTGAGGGGCCGCCGACGCGCAGAACGGCGTTACAGTGTTCGAGCAGGCGCTCGGCGATGGGGTGGAAAATGGCCTTGAAAATGTCATCCCCCACGCGTTGGGAACCGGCTAAGGCCAGCAAAGGGATGGCGAACCACTCGCCCAAAACGGGAATATGCCCCGCCTGGTAGAGGGGGAGGGCATACGCCTCCATCACATGAATGTTTTGTGCCATTTTTGCAGGGTCATCCCCGGTGCCGGAGCGGTAGGGGCCTGCGATTAAGATCATTAAGTTATTTGAAGTGGTCATAGTTATCATTTGAACGTATATTTTGGGTGTGGATGCTTTAAAAATGTGGCTACTTTGTTTGCGAGCGTTTGATCATGATGATGCCAGAAAGGAAAAGGCTAAATAAAAAGAGAATAGGGAGAGGAAAAATAAGAAAAGTAATTGGAAGTTTGCTGAGCACAGGATATTGGCGGTAGACTTTCCCGTTGGCAATCGCCAATCGGGTTATTGTATCCCCAAACGGTTCGGAACTTCTTGTGACACTACTAATCGAAGCGAGCTTGTCGTAGGGAAAGGGAAAGATTTCCCATTTTCCTAATTCTTCATTGTACCAATATGTTTCGTTATCACTCTTGAGCCATAAATCTATGTTAGAACGAGCATATGTACCAAAACTCGTAGGGCCAGCTATCCCTGAAATCAACACGGGGTTGGTTATTTGAGGTGGAGAAGGAAGCACTTCCCAAGTAATAAATTTCTCTGCGCTAAAGTCAGTTTCAATTTTTAATACATCTCCTGATCCCGTTAAAGCCCAAATGTTTCCTCCTGAAGTAGCGATAGCTGTTATTCCTCCATATTCAGCGAAATTATAAAACTGTTCAGAAATAACTGAATTTTCATTATTGATAAAATGATCAAAAATGAGGTTGATATAGTGTAATTCTCTCCCCTCAAGGAAAAAAAGCTGGCAACGTGAAGGAAGTACCACCGGGCTGGTTACAAAATCGGATAAAACTGAAATTTGCCACTTTTTCTCACTGTAGTTATAAAAGGCTAATTGATTGGCCGTTATCGCGAAAACGGTACTATAAACGCTATTATCTTTACAAAAATAAGTTCCTCCCACAGCTGTTGGATAAAAGGATGGGGCAGGTACAGTATGGGTCCTAAGATGAATTCCTTTTGAAGTTGAAATAACAGCTTCTCCATATTCGTTTATTCCCCAAATGAGTGAGTCTTCATCGTTTTCTAAAGGATAACCTTCCCACCATTTCCTTTTGTCACGTTCATTTTGAAAATAGAAATGGTGATCGCTTGTAATCGCCCAACTATCTCCTGTAACCGTGATTAGTTTGGGATCGGCCACCCCAACCGGGAACCAGGCTTTTTCAGCCCATTGAGTATAAATGTAAGTGATTGGGCTTATTATGCCGAAGATTATTAAGCCCAAAAAAAGAAAGCGGAGGAATTTCATTATGCCCCCCAAAAATTATCTCCAAAACCCTTCGTGAACCCGTATCGCCTCTTCTTCCAACGCGGGGCCGAGCACCTCTGTCGGACGCCCACCCTGGGCGAATACCTCGCGGCAGGAAAGCGGGAGTTGATTGGGCGATACACCCGTCTCCGCGTACAACCCCTCCTGACTCAACGCGTACACCACGCGCCCGACGTTGCCCCAAAAGATCGCCCCCGCGCACATTGGGCAGGGTTCGGTGCTTGTGTAGAGGGTGCAGGTGGCAAGTTTTTCGGGGGAGTAGGCTTTGGAGGCCAGGCGGATCAGATTTGTTTCCGCGTGGCCGGTGCAGTCGCTTTCGGTGACGACGGTGTTTTCGGCGCGGAGGAGGACGCGGCCTTCGGCGTCCGCGAGGAGCGCGCCGAACGGATGGTTGCCGTGTTCCCGCGCGAGGCGGGCGAGTTCGATGGATTCGCGGAGGAGGGTGAGATCGGTTTCAGTCATGGTCTTCCAAAATCTGGTAGTGACGACTTCAGCCGTTCCAAGAACGACTGAAGTCGTCACTACGGTCAGACGATTTGCCCTTCGCGTTCGGCACGCGCCAGCACCGCTTGAATCGTTTCCACCAACGCGCGGGCGGCCTCGGCGCTCAGTTCCACGGCGACCCGCGCACCCGTTCCCTGCGCTTCGTTTACAAAGTCAATATTCAACGCGTGCTCATACGGTGCGCTGAACGGGTGGTCATAGGAGACGTTTGCCTCCGCCAGGTTGAACCACCCGCCCGTCCCTTTCCCGCTCCCGTCAATTTTTACCTTTTCGACAATCATCGTACACATTTTTTGGCTCCAAATGGGACACAGAAGGCACAGAGGAAACAGAAGAACACAGAATATTTTTAAAAATGATCTGTGTGCCTCTGTGTTTTCTGTGGACAATAAAATTAGCTCAAATGCTTTCCCAGAAACGCCCAAATCTTATTCCACCCATCCACCGCTTGCTGTTGGCGGTAGGCGGGGGCGTGGTAATAAAAGAAGCCGTGTCCCGCGCCAGGATACCTGTGGAACTCATAATTTTTGCCGTACTTTTGCAATTCCGCCTCGTGCATATCCACCTGATCGGGTGGCGGGCTTTTGTCTTCATCCCCAAACAAGCCCAAGATCGGGCAAGATAAATCTTTCGTGTAATCCAGCGGGGCGACGGGGAAGTTCGCGTTGAGCGCCTCCTTGTCCATGACGACCCGCCCGCCCCAACAATCTACAATCGCGTCAAACCCGGCCACGCGGCACGCCGCCAAATACGCATGGCGCCCGCCCGAACACGTCCCGAAAATCCCCACCTTCCCGTTCAACTGTGGCAACGACCGGAGATATTGCATCGCCCCAGCCATGTCGCCCACGGCCTGTTCATCGGGCAGGCCACCCGCCCCGCGCACCTTCGCCGCGACATCTTCCGGGGTGCCGTGCCCCGCGCGGAAATACAAATTCGGCGAAATGGTCAAATACCCGTGATGGGCAAACCGCCGCGCGCACTCGCGGTACCACTCATCCCACCCCGGCATATGGTGAACAATCACCATCCCCGGAAACGGCCCTGGCCCCAACGGGCGGGCAAAATAAGCATTGATCACCTCCCCGTTCGCGCCGGGGTGCGTGATTGTCTCGGCAAGCATGCCTTCGTATTGGTCGGTTGTGTACATAGGAACTCCTTGTTGGGGGGAATTGGAATGTGTGTTAGAGAAATGAGAGAGAGTTTCGTGACTCGTGACTCGTGATTTGTGATTCGTGACTCGTGATGCGTGAAACGTGAATTTTCTTTTAGATTCACGCATCACGCATCACGTATCACGTATCACGCATCACCTCTCACGCCACCCAATCTTTGCGCTCGGTTGCGCCGGGGTGATCGTGTTGGAAGGAGCTAAATACAAGCCCGCTTACGGCTGGGTGCGCGGTCAGCAGGGCTTCCTCTGCCGGATAACGTTTGTCCCACTGGCGGGCGACAAAGAGGCGGGTGGAGGTTCCGTTGGCTAAGTATGGCTCGTAATCGTCCGTCAACTGATCCATCAACGGCGGCAGGTTGAACCCGTCCAAATAATTCTGCACATACCCAAACCCCCGGTGCATCGGCCAGAGATCGTGCCCCATCGAAGGGCATTTGGACGAATTTTGATTGATGACCAGATCATCCACGATCCCCATCGTGATCCAATCCCACCACGCCAGCGTCGCGTTCCCCAACGGCGGGCCGAGCACATTCCCGCGCGGGGCGCCGACCCCCAACCGCAAGCCCCGCGCCTTCAAATCCTCGTGCAAATTGTGCAGAAACAGCGTGAGATACTCCCCCTGCAAGTCATACCACGCCTGCAAATCGAACTCGCCCACACAAATATCCTGCCCGTACCGCCGTTTGAACTCCCTCCGAATGGGTTCGTTAAACCCGAACTGATCGGCAAAATCGGCGGGTTTGGATTGTGAGCGCAAACAAACGAACAGCCCATCAAACCGCGTATCCCACAACAGATTTTCAAACCGCTCCCGAAAAAATGACCGGACCACGCGATAAGCCAACGACATCACCCCCCACTGCCGATTTCCGGCCCGATCTACCACCGTATATTCCGGGTTTCGGCGGCTGAAATGGCTCTGCCAGGTGACATCTTTCCCGTGCATCGCATTGTGATAACTTTTTTCCCGCACTTGTTTGGTGGTCAGCGGCCACCCTTCATCGAAAAGCGAAACGTACAGGTACACGCGCATCCCCAGCCGGTGAGCGAGGGTAGGGACAACCTGGCGGTAATCCCAATCTATCTTTTCTCGTTCTGCCATTGTGGGGGCGTGTTCTTCGGCAAAATAAAATTGTCCTTCCAACTGGCTTCGTGGCACGCGCCAGTATAGTGTGGACGCGTTTAATTCCTCTCGCCAGACCTTCATTCGGCGCAAAACGGCATCGGGCGTATCCAGCCTTCCATCCCCCTCGCCGAATACTAAGTGATCGCCCCAGGAAACGGAGATGATGTTGGGCATGGGATTATGATAAGTAATGAGTAAAGGGTAAAAATCCCGTTACTCGTTTCCCTTTATTTCTTTGTTGCCTTGATTGGCACCATAGACCGCCACCACCACGGCCAAAATATCCACCAACATCTCGTCAATTGGGCCGGGGAGAGCGCCGCCAAAGAAGGTATAGATGGCCGCGCCGATGAGGGGGAGGGCGACCCAGCGGGGGGCGTTGGGATTTTTGCGGATGGCAAGAAAGGCGGAGAAGATCGCCCCTGCGGTCATCGCGGCGGCGTCGTCAATGGAAAAGGGGATCAGGTCGGGAATCCAGGAGTACAGGGCGCTGAACAAAAACGGCAGGCTGACAGTGAGCCAGGACAGGTCTTTGACCGAGGCAAGCAAAGCCACCCCGATCAGGAAAAACACGAACAGGGTGGCGACGGCCAGTGCGATCCCCACCCAGGCGTCCGTCTCGATCCAGCCAAACATAGACGCTATCGCGGCCACCACCCCAATCAGGGGCAGGGTAACGCCGAGTGCAAAGAAAATGAGAGCGAGAAAGGTTTTGAGTTTATCGGCCATGAGGGGTTAATCTTTTCCTATCGGACGGGTCGGGTCGGTGATCCAATCGCTCCACGAGCCAGAGTAAAGTTTGCCGTCGCCCAGCCCGGCATGTTTGAGGGCGAGGAGGTTGGCGGCGGCGGTCACGCCGGAACCGCAATAAAAAACGGCGTTTTTGCCTGCGCTCAAACCTAGAAGTTTTTCAAAATGAGCTTTGAGTTCAGGTTTGGGGCGGAAAAAGCCTTCGGGGGTTTGGGTGTTGGTGTAGGGAGCGTTGCGTGCCCAGGGGACGCGCCCGGCAACGGGATCAATGGGTTCGGTTTCGCCGCGATAACGCTCCGGGGCACGGGAGTCAAGTATCAGCAGGGGAGAGAACTCCTCACGAGCTTTAAGCACGTCGGTCGCATCTATGAGCAAGTCATCTCGCATTTGGACCTTAAATGGTTTTCCACCGGGTTGGGGGGCGGACGGCGCTTCACTGCTGACCGGATACCCTTTCCCCACCCATCCCTGCCACCCACCATCCAATACCGCGACCATATCGTGCCCAACCCAGCGGAGCATCCACCACAACCGCGCGGCAGACAAGCCCCCACCTTTGTCATCATAAGCGATCACCTGGGTCTGATTCGTGACTCCCCATTGGTTGAGCGTGGCGACAAACGTTTCCACGTCCGGGAGGGGGTGGCGTCCGGTCTCGGTGAACCCGTCGGGGCGGGGGCGAATGGGGCCGCACAGGTCTTCGTCCAGGTCGGCGAACAGCGCGCCAGGAAGGTGACCCTGTGCGTAGGCGCGGCGGCCCGCGTGGGGATCGGATAATTCGGTTCGGCAGTCAAAAATCAGCCAGTTGGGGGTGTTTAGGTTTTGATGGAGTTCTTCGGGGGAGATGAGGGTCGTATACATTTAGGGGGAAGATGGGTGAAATGGTAGATAGGGTAAATCAAGTATACAAGGGAAGTTGGGTTCCTGTCTACTTGCCAACCTTATTCACCTTATCTTCCGCATCTACTTTTTTTACTCTATCTACCCTCTCTCAAATCATGTACAATACTCACGCCTCTCATCGGGCACTTAAAAATAACCCCAGCATCTTGACGGTGAAAAACCGAGTCGCTTATAAGCAGGGCCATCTTGCTTTTTTAGGAGATTTTGTTAGAAACGCCCGCTTTTAGGGGAAAACGCGGTTTTTCGGGAAGGTATCTGGGTAAAAAATAATATTCTTAACCTCTTTTCGGAGATTCTTATGCCTTTTACTCGTTCCTCCGGTGTTCTTCTACATCCCACCAGTTTGCCTGGTCCCTATGGGATTGGTGAACTGGGTTCTGCGGCGTATCGTTGGGTGGACTGGTTATCTGCGACTGGTTCGACCCTTTGGCAAATTTTACCCGTTGGCCCCACCGGGTATGGCGATTCCCCCTATCAGTGTTTTTCGGCGTTTGCGGGAAACCCCTACCTGATCAGTATTGAACGGTTGTTGGAATCTGCCTTCCTTTCCCAGGATGATCTGGCAGAGATGCCAAAATTCAACCCCGGGATGGTGGATTTTGGGGCGATATATAATTGGAAATTACCCTTGCTCGATCGGGCGTTTGCACGTTATCAGGCAGGTGAAGGCGTAGATGTTGCCGAGGCAATGGCGCAATTTCGGCAGGAAAATGCCCACTGGCTAGAAGATTTTGCGTTGTTTATGGCGCTCAAAGAAGCCCACGGCGGCGCGTCGTGGATTGAATGGCCCGCCAAACTGCGTCAACGGGATCAAGCCGCTCTTGTCAAAGCTCGCAAAGCCCACGCGACTGCTATCGAAAAACAAATCTTCCGGCAGTTTTTATTTTTCCAACATTGGGGTGATGTGCGGGCGTATGCGAATGAAAAAGGGGTGCAAATCATTGGGGATATTCCTATCTTCGTGGCTTTTGATAGTGCCGATGTGTGGGCAAATCCCGATCTGTTTTACATGGACAAAGAGGGCAAACCTACCGTCGTAGCGGGCGTCCCCCCGGATTATTTTTCCGCCACCGGGCAGTTGTGGGGCAACCCCCTCTACCGCTGGGATTATCATCACGAAACCGGGTATGCGTGGTGGCTCTCCCGCCTGCGTGCGGTCCTCAAACAAGTGGACATCATCCGGCTCGATCATTTTCGCGGTTTTTATGATTATTGGGAAATCCCGGCGGATGAAGACACAGCGATCAACGGCAGGTGGATGGACGGGCCGCGCGGCAAATTCTTCGACGCGGTGCAAGCGGAGTTTGGCGATCTCCCCATTCTTGCCGAGGATTTGGGCTACCTGAGTCCGGGCGTGTTGGAATTGCGGGATGAATATGGCTTGCCTGGCATGAAAGTGATGGTTTTTGCCTTTTACGATGATGCCGAAAATGAATTTCTCCCCCATAACCATACGGAGAACTGCGCGGTGTACACCGGCACACATGACAACGACACCGTCGTCGGTTGGTACACCCGCGTGACCGACGAAGAGCGCGACTTTGCCCGTCGTTATCTTGCCCGCGATGGGCACGACATCGCGTGGGACCTGATCCGCGCAGCCTGGGGTTCCCCCGCCGTATTCGCCCTGACAACCATGCAAGACATGCTCAGCCTGGGCAACGAAGCCCGCATGAACTACCCCGGCCAACCGAGCGGTAACTGGGCCTGGCGGATGAAGGCCGATGACCTTTCAGAAGGATTGCAGGCTCGCCTGTACGAGGCAAACTTCCTGTATGCTCGCCATGCCATTTGGCGAAAAGAAAAAGAAGAACTTGTGAAGAAGAAAAAAGCTTTGTTGGAAGCGGAACAAGTGTAATACCCCATCAAAAAAAAGAGAGGGACGCTGAAAAGCGTCCCTCTCTTTTTTTCGATCACTAACTTCTTATTCTTCCAGTTTTTCCGCAGTCTTGGCGGGGGTCCAGGAAGGGGCGGAGCGTTGAAGTTCTTTTTGGGAAACCAGATTGTTTTTTCCGCAGTGAGGGCAGTGAGATTGATAGTATTTTTGCTCTTCGGCGTGCATCGTATCCAGTGCGGCAAGAACTTCTTCTTTTTTGAGGCCGTAGGGGCGGTTGCAGTTTCGGCATCGTATTTGCATGGGGGGTCTCCTTCTCTTAAGAGCGGTATGGCAAAAGAAGGGTCATTTGCCAGGGGTTGGTTTTTCTGAGGCAATATAAATGCCCAATAATATCAGTATAGCACCGATCAACTCCAATGGGGCAGGCGATTCCTGGAGCAAGAGATATGCAAGGATGATTGTCCCAATCGGTTCGCCCAGCAGGGAAATGGAAACGAACGAAGCCGGCAGGTAGCCCAACGCCCAATTGAAACTGGAATGCCCCAAAAGTTGCGGGACGAGGGCCAGCAGAAGGAACCACATGTAGGTGATGGGCGGATAGCCCACAGGCGCCTCCCCAAAAGCGAACATCGTCGCCAGCAGAACGAGGGCGGCAATCCCGTAAACAACGAAGATGTAGGGAATCAGCGAAAGTTTTTTTCGTAAATTGCGCCCAATCACCAAATACCCCGCCGCGGAAAACGCTCCGAAAAGGGCGAGCGTATTGCCGAGGGCGGAAGTCGATTGGAAAAAAGCCTCCCCGTTTGAGCAAGAGAACTGTTCCCCGGTCAACGTACAGACCTCATTCAGGGCGACGATCACCCCCCCCGCGAGCGAAAGCATCAACCCAATTGCCACGGCCCGCCCAATCGATTCGCGTAAGACAAGCGGGGATAATAAAGCTACCCAAAGTGGGGTCGTGGTCACAATCACCACACTGCTCGCCACACTGGTATATTCCAGCGAGGTGATCCAGGTCGCAAAATGCACCGCGAGGAAAAACCCGGAAAGCAAGCCAAGCAGAAGGTCGCGCCGGTTGAGTGCCCGTAATTCCGCCCGGTGGCGTAGCCAGGCGATAGGGCTTAAGACGAGACTGGCAATCGTCAGCCGAAATGCGGCAATGACAATCGAGGGGGCGTCTTCCTGGGCAAAACGGATAAAAATTGAGGCGGTAGAAACAGCTAAAACTCCCATGGTGATGACCAATAAGGGGGAAACAGCAGGGCGGTTTTGAGGCGGCATAGGGCAGGTGGCTCCTTTGTGAATTTCTTGACAAACCAACTTATGAAGACTAAAATCTTTTCAACTTTATTCTAAAGCAAAGTTCTTTGACTATCCTAATTTTCTCTGGAGGAGACCCCCATGACCTACATTATTACCAGTCTTTGTCTACGCGATTCCGGGTGCGTAGAAGTCTGCCCCGTCGAGTGTATCGTTCCTGGCCACCCGCGCGAGGAATATCCCTGGTTCTACATTGATCCGGATACCTGCATTGACTGTGGCGCGTGCGTTCCTGAATGTCCTTACGAAGCCATCTTCCCCGAAGATGAAGTGCCCGATGCTTATGAAGCCAAAGGCGGTGAATACGTCAGCCTGCCCGCTTCCAGTGGGTTGAGCGGCGCTTATACCGGCACCAATCACCACGGCGAAACCGTCAAACTGGCCCACACCCGCCAGTTGGATGCCGGGGAAGTGGTCGACCTGACCGCTGATATTCAGGCAAACACCGATTACTTCAGCAAAGGCATGGGTTACAGCGGCAACGACAAAGGCCGCGAATAGGAAACCAGCTTTCCCATTAGCAAGGACGTGGAATTTCCACGTCCTTGTTTTTTTTAACCTAACTATTCACTCAGGGTGGAGGTTTGCCCTTTTTTGGAAAGATTCCTCTCTTAGCCTAAGCAGTTACGTTATTACGCCCGATTTGTGGCACAATTAGGCGCACGGGAGCGAGTTATCGTTTGCCTCTTCGCGCCTCATGGCGCAGGGGGCGGTCAGGTTCGTTCCCCCAACTTTTTTCAGGAGATTCTAAAATGTCAACAGAATATCGTATTGAAAAAGACTCGTTGGGCGAAATGCGTGTCCCCAAAGAAGCCCTCTACGGCGCACAAACCCAACGGGCCATCCTAAACTTCCCGGTTTCAGGTTTGCGCCCCTGGCGGGCGTTTATTTGGAGCATGGCGACCATCAAACGGGCCGCCGCGGAAGTCAACCACGCGTTGGGGCTGTTAGATGACGAACGGACCCAGGTCATCGTTTTGGCCGCGCAAGAAGTGATCGACGGGCAGTGGGACATGCACTTTGTCGTAGACCCGTTTCAGGCAGGGGCCGGGACCAGCCACAATATGAACACCAACGAAGTCATTGCCAACCGCGCCAACCAACTTTTAGGATATGCCATCGATGACCCCAAAAAGCCGGTCAACCCCAACGATCACGTCAACATGGCGCAATCCACCAATGACACCATCCCCACGGCGATCCGGCTCGGCGCGCTCTGGCGGGTGGACGAACTCCTGGCCGCCGTGGACAACCTCGCCTCTGCCCTGGCGGAAAAAGCCGTCGAATTCGACGACATCGTCAAATCCGGGCGCACGCATTTGCAAGACGCTGTGCCCGTTCGGTTGGGGCAGGAGTTCGGGGGGTACGCGAAGGCGGTGGCCCGGGATGGCGAACGGATTCGCCGCGCCGCGGAAGGTTTGCGGCGGTTAGGCATTGGGGGCACCGCGACCGGGACGGGGTTAAACGCCCACCCCGCTTACCACGCGGACATGGTCCAACGCCTGTCCGAGTTAACTGGCCTGACATTGTACACTTCCGACAATCTTTTTGAATCCATGCAATCCCTCGCCGATGCCGCAGACTTCTCTTCAGCGATCAAAACCCTGGCAATCACCCTCACCCGCATTGCAAACGACTTTCGCCTGTTGTCCTCTGGCCCCTCCACGGGTTTGGACGAGATTCGGCTCCCTGCCGTCCAGCCCGGCTCCAGCATCATGCCGGGAAAGGTCAACCCCGTGCTGGCCGAGATGTTGAATCAGGCGATGTTCCACGTTCAGGGATGTGACTTGACCGTCTCCCTTGCCGCCCAGGCCGGGCAATTGGAATTGAATGTGATGATGCCCATCATCGCCCATAATTTGTTCGAGATGATGCAAGTGACGATTGGGGCGGTCAACGCTTTCACCGAAAAATGCGTCCGTGGCCTGAGAGCGAACCGCTCGAAGGCGGAAGGCTGGCTCGCGCGCAACGCCATCATCGTCACTGCGCTGAACCCGGTGATCGGCTACCTGAACGGGGCGGCGTTGGTCAAAGAGGCGATCGCCCGCGATCTGCCCGTGGGCGAGGTCGCTGTGGAAAAAGCGAACAGAGGCGAACTCAAACATTTCACTGAAGATCGGCTGGTCACTGCCGACGAGATCACCCACGCCCTCAGCGATTTGCGAAAGCTGACCGATGGTGGCCTGGCGGAAGGGGTCAGCGGGGGTGGGTAGCCCGGATGGTGCCCCCAAATCCGATCCTTCGTCCAGTCCATTCGAGACGAAAACAGGTATACTTGGATATACACACGTAAACACGTAGACAAGGTAGACAAGTAGAATGGATATAGAAAATTTTTCTTGACCTGTTTACTTGTGTACCTATCTACTTTCATACTTTCACAAAAGGAGCAACCCTATGGCATTTTCCCTCCCCTCTCTCCCCTACGCGACAGACGCGTTGGAACCCCATGTCGATACCCGCACAATGGAAATTCACCACGGCAAACACCACAATGCCTACGTGACCAACCTCAACGCGGCGATTGCAGGCACTGAACTTGAATCCATGAGTATCGAAGACATTCTTCGCAACATGGGCAAAGTTCCCGCTGACAAAAAAGGCGCAGTGCAAAACAACGGTGGCGGCCACCACAACCACACCCTGTTCTGGAACATCATGGGCCCGAACGGTGGCGGCGAACCCACTGGTGAACTGGCCGACGCCATCAACGCTAAATTCGGCAGTTTTGCCGCCTTCAAAGAAACCTTTGCCAAAAACGGGGTTACGCGGTTTGGCAGTGGTTGGTCGTGGCTCGTCGTCAAAAAAGACGGGAGCCTGGATGCCTACAGCACCCCCAATCAGGACAGCCCCCTGATGAACGGCGACACCCCCATCCTTGGCCTGGATGTGTGGGAACACGCCTACTACCTCAACTATCAGAATCGCCGCCCGGACTACATTTCCGCATGGTGGAACGTGGTCAATTGGAACGCAGTTGCCGAAATGTACGCCGCCGCAAAGTAACGGTTCCTTTGTTTATATCAAGACTCCAGGAGACATCCTGGAGTCTTTTTTTTTTTACTGCTTGTGTTCGCGGCAAATCTTTTTTGTGTTTCCTCTTCCGGTTCTCATGCTACAATGGGGCGAAGTAATTGCTCAGGCTTAGAGATGACCTCTATCTGCGTATTTACGGCGTGACTTTATTCCCCGGAGAACCCACCCATGACCAGAATCCTCGGCGTCCTCAACTTCAAAGGCGGTACTGGCAAAACGACCACAGTCGTCAATCTGGCCGCAGGCCTGGCCCAAAAAGGGCACCGTGTTCTGTGCGTGGACCTCGACGCGCAGGGGAGCGTGGCCGCGTATTTTGGCGCAAAGTATTCCTACTCCCTCTCCCACCTCATTTTAGGTGACATTCCCGCCGAACAATGCGTACAAAAAGTCCGCACGAATCTGGACATTCTCCCCAGCGATAAATCCGTGTTGGACGCGCAGGGCTACCTTTGGCGGCTCAACGACAACAAAATCGCCCGCAAAGTGTTACAAGAACGCCTCTACGCCCTCAAAACCTACGATTTTGTCATCTTAGACTACTCTCCTTCCGACAACATCCTCAGCGAAAGCGGCCTGCTCTACATCCGCGAACTCATTGTTCCGGTGCAAATGAACCATATGGCTGTCGTTGGTTTTGTCCAGGTTAGCAAAACCCTCAAAGAAATCGGCAAAACCCCCGAACACAACGTGCGCCTTGCCCACATTGTCCCTACTTTTTTTGATGGCCGCAGGGTCAAGGACCGCGAAATCCTCGCCTCCCTACAAACCCGCTTCCCCCAACACCTCACCGACCCCATCCGTGAAAACGTCAAACTCGCCGAAGCCCCCAGCCAACGCAAAACCATCTTCGAGTACGCCCCAACCAGCTACGGCGCGGAAGATTATGGGAAGCTGGTAGCGCGAGTTCTCGCTACTCCTTCATAATTTTCCGCTCACGTTTCACGCATCACGTTTCACGTCATGCCCATCCGAATCCTCCCCCCCGAAATCGCCTCCCAAATCGCCGCCGGTGAAGTGGTCGAACGCCCCGCGTCTGTCGTCAAAGAACTGCTCGAAAACGCCCTCGACGCAGGCGCACGCAACATCTCCATCACGGTCGAAGGCGCAGGCAAAACCCTCCTCGAACTCGCCGACGATGGGCAGGGCATCCCCGCACCCGAACTCCCCCTCGCCGTCGAACGCCATGCCACGAGCAAACTCACCCGCGCCGACGACCTCTTCCACATCCTCACCCTCGGCTTTCGCGGCGAAGCCCTTGCCTCCATCGGCTCCATCTCCCGCCTCACCCTCACGTCCGCCCTCCCCGGACAACCTGCTGGAGCCAGAATCAAGATCGACGCCGGGCACGCCACCCCGCTCGAAACCGTCGGCGCGCCGCAAGGCACCGTCGTCCGCGTCGAAAACCTCTTCTACAACGTCCCCGCGCGGCTCAAATTCCTCAAAGCCGACACCACCGAACGCCGCCAGATCGACGCCCTCGTCACCCGCTACGCCATCGCCTACCCCAACGTCCGCTTTCGGCTCTATCAAGAAGGCCGCCTCTCCCTCCAAACCTCCGGCAAAGGCGACCGCCGCGAAGTCCTCGGCATTCTCTACGGCCCCGAAGTCGCCCGGCAAATGCTCGAAGTCAACGCCGCGTACGAACACTTCCGCCTGACCGGGTTCACCAGTCCCACCAGCCTCACCCGCTCCAATCGGAGCGAAATCACCTTCTTCGTCAATGGACGCTGGGTGCAAGACCCCGCCCTCACCTCCGCCCTCATCCAGGCCTATCACACCTTGCTCATGGTCGGGCGCTTCCCGATGGCCGTCCTCTTTGTCGAACTTCCCCCGGAAATGGTAGATGTCAACGTCCACCCGACCAAAGCCGAAGTTCGCTTTCGTGATCGGGATCAGGTTTTCGCTGACGTGGCCCGCTCCGTGCGCCGTGCCCTGCTCGCCCACGCCCCCGTGCCGGAAGTCAACACCCAACTCCGCTGGGCCTCCCCTCAATCCACTGAAGTGTGGGGTTCCTCCTCGGGTGAACGACGTGCCCCCGAAACAACAGATGTCTGGGGACGAATCATTGACCCGGCTTGGGATATGCCCCGCGAAACCCAATCCTCCGAACCGGGCTGGGTGGCTGACCCCGATCAACCCTCCGCCGCCAACACCCCCCCCAACCCGAACTCCCCACCGAACGCGTCCCCCTCCTCCGTCTCATCGGGCAAGTCGCCACCTCCTACCTCATCGCCGAAGGCCCCGATGGCCTGTACCTGATCGATCAACACGCCGCCCACGAACGTGTCCTGTTCGAGAAATTTATGTCCCAACGTGGCCGCGACATCCCCGCCCAACGCCTGCTCGAACCCACCCCGGTGGAACTACCCCCCCACCAAACCCGTCTGCTTGAAGGGCAATTGCTTCTCCTCGGCAAACTGGGTTTTCAAGTCGAAGAATTTGGCCGCAACACCTTCCTTGTGCGTGCGCTCCCCGTCATCCTCACTGGCCTCGATCCGCGTGCCGCCCTCCGCGTACTCGTCGAAGATTTTGAGGAAGACGAAACCCCCCTCCAGTCCGAAATCGAAGCGAAGATCATCGCCCGCGTCTGCAAACGCGCCGCCGTCAAAGCCGGACAAGTTCTTTCCCCGGACGAACAGCGCGCCCTTATTCGCGATCTCGAATCCTGCACCTCCCCCCGCACCTGTCCCCACGGACGCCCGACCATGATTCACCTGTCGGTGGATCTGTTGGAGCGGCAGTTTGGACGGCGTGGGGCACGGTAAATACCTATGAATTCAATCTGGCTCCAGAATAACCAAATCTCCCTCCGCGAAGTTCCCATCCCCACCCCTCCACTCGGCGAAGCGCTTGTCCGCGTCCGCTTGGCGGGGATATGTGCCACAGACCTGGAACTGGTCAAAGGCTATTATCCCTACAATGGCATCCTTGGGCACGAGTTCGTCGGGGAGATTGTGGACGCACCGGACGCGCCACCCCGCGTGGGCCAGCGGGTGGTAGGGGAGATCAACGCGGTGTGTGGAAAGTGTGCAACCTGCAAACGGGGCAACCCCACCCATTGTGAAAACCGCACCGTCTTAGGCATTGCGAACCGTAACGGGGCATTTGCCGAATACACCACCCTCCCCCTCGAAAATCTGATCCCTGTGCCGGACGCGGTGCCGGATGAGATGGCGGTGTTTACTGAACCCCTCGCGGCGGCATTGGAAATTCAGGAGCAGGTGTTGATTAAGCCTACGGATCGGGTTTTGCTCGTTGGGGCGGGGCGGTTGGGGCAGTTGATCGCGTACACGCTGAAACTGACTGGGTGTGATTTACGCGTGGTGACGCGCCATGCCAGTCAACGGAATTTGTTAGAAGGGAAGGGGGTTGCGTGTATCCACCCAGAAGAGTTGCCCGTTCGGAAAATGGACCTGGTTGTCGAGGCGACGGGTTCTCCGGCGGGGTTTGAACTCGCGCGGAAAGCGGTGCGCCCGCGCGGAACGGTCGTGTTGAAAAGTACCTATGCCGGGCGGTTGACGCTGGATGTTTCTGCCGTCGTAGTGGACGAGATCACCCTGATTGGCTCGCGGTGCGGGCCGTTTGCTCCGGCGTTGCGGTTGATGGAACAGGGACTGGTGGACCCGCGCTTGCTCATAAACGCGCACTATCCCCTCAGCGAGGGGATAGCGGCGTTTGCGTGTGCGGAACAGGGGGGGGTGTTTAAAGTGTTGCTTCGGCCTTAGCTTTTTCGCGGCGGAAGGGGAGGTAAACGGTGAAGGTGGTGCCTTCACCGACTTTGCTTTTGACTTTGATTTCGCCCTGATGGGTTTCCACAATTTTCTTGACAATCGAAAGGCCAAGCCCGGTGCCTTGCGCGAGTTTTTCGGTGCCGGGGACGCGGTAAAACTTTTTGAACAGGCTTCCCATACTTTCTTTGGGGATGCCGGGGCCAGTGTCGATGATGGAGACAAAGACGCGCCCGTCACGGGTTCCGGCTTTCATCGTCAGGGTGCCTTTGGAGGTGTTGTATTTCACCGCATTGCTGAGGAGATTTAAGAAGACTTGTTTGAGCTTGTCTTTGTCTCCAACGATGTGGGGCAGGTTTTTCGGCGGGTCCCATTCAAATTGAAGCTGGCGTTCGACCATACTGCTGAAGGTGATGTTGGCGCATTCTACGAGCAGGTTGGTGAGGTTGATTTCTTCGGGGATAAATTGCACGCGCCCGGATTCGAGACGGGACAGGTCGAGGAAGGAGGTGGTCATCTCAGACAGACGACGGGCTTCGCCTTGAATGATAGAGACCATTTTTTGGTATTGTTCCGCGCTAATTTCGGGGCGGAGGAGCAAATAGGTGGCGGAGTTGATGGACCCGAGGGGGGTGCGGAGTTCGTGGACCATTTCCGAAATCAGGTCGGATTGGAGAAAGAGACGGGTATTTTCGATGGCGATGGCGGCCTGTGCCCCCAGAACCATGAGCATTTCTTGATCTTCTTCGGTGTACCCGCCTTCGAGTTTGTTAATCGCTTCGAGCACGCCAACGGTTTTGTTTTTGGTCATTAGGGGGACGCCCAAAATGGATCGGGATTGGAAATTGGTTGCCTTTGCCACCCCGCCGAAAAAGCGGGAGTCTTGCGAGACATCTTGAATTACCAGGGGTTTTTTGTTATTGATAATCCACCCGGCGATGCTATCCAAGGGGACGCGTAAGCCGCCCATCATCGGGGAATCGAGATTGGTGGAGGCTTGAAAAAAAAGTTGTTTCAGGCTTTCTTCGTACAGGAGAATGGATGCGGCTTCGGATTCGCTGATTTCTTTGGCCGCGGTCACAATGCGGTTGAGGAGGGCGTCCAATTCGAGGGTGGAGGCCACATCCCGCGAAAGTTCGACCAACCGGCGGTACCGGTCCAGGATTTTATCACTCACTAAGTACCTCCAAAGCCAACCGTGGAATGACTTCGGCCAGATCGCCGTGGATGACCACGTCGGCTTTTTCGTCGATGTAGGTAGGGGTTTTGTTGATGATGATTAAGGGGATGCCTCTTTCTAAGGCCCGAATGGGGAGGCTGGCAGTCGGAAAAACCAGGAGCGAGGAGCCTGCGATCAGCAGTAGATCGCTTTGGGCGACGGCGGTTTCGGCTTGTTTCCAGGTTTTGAAGGGCAGTTGTTCTTCAAAGAGGACGACGTCCGGTTTGAGGATATGCGCGCACGATGGACAAGTAGGAATTTTTGCTTCGGTGAGATAGGGTTCGAGATATTCTTGGGCGGCGTAGGGCGTATAACAAGCCGTACAAACGAGGCGGGTCAGGGAACCGTGCACCTCAAAGACTTGCTCTGACCCGGCGCGCTGGTGTAGCCCGTCGATGTTTTGGGTAATGGTGGCTACCACATGCCCGGCTTTTTCGAGTTGGGCAAGGGCATAATGGGCCGTATTGGGCAACGCCGCGTGAATTTGGGCGGCCAAAGGGCGAAACCACTCAAAAAATTTTTTGGGATGAAACCGAAAGGTACTTAAAGAGGCCACTTCGAGCGGGTCGTTGTTTTCCCATAAACCGCTGTGGGCAGAGCGGAAATCAGGGATTCCGGAGGGTGTCGAGTAACCCGCTCCTGTCAAGGAAACGGCTTTTCGCGCTTGTTTGAGGAGGCGTGCCGCTTTTTGAATGGAAGTTTGCAGAGTATCTGCTTCCAACATCATTGCAAACTATTTCGAAAATAATTGTGCCAGTTTATCGTATTGTTGGTTAATCAGCCCTTCTTTTTGGACCACGATCATCGGCGCGTTTTGTGCGCCTGCTGTGGCCGCCAATTCGGGGGCAGGGGAAATCATCGCGGAGACCGGGCGTCCCAGTTTGTCTTGTACGGCGCGGGTGGACATGTGCGTTTCGCTCCGAATTCGGTTGAGCAGGACTACGTGAATATTGCCCAGGCCGAGGATTTGCATACTCAGTTCGTCCAATAGGGCCTTCGTTTGCGTGATCGAACTTTCCACGGGTTCTGTAATAATGATCAATTGCGTACAGAGATCGATGACTTTTTGAATGCTGGGTGTCAACGCACTTCCCAGGTCAAGCACCACATATTTGCCCAAGTATGAAAGATGCCGAACCGTGGAGACAAGCTGGTCTGCCGCTTCGATCAACTTAATATCACTTGGCATATACGAAGAGAGTAACACCCGCACTCCGGCATCCGTCATTTGTAACGCTGATTGAACATCGGAAATAGACACCTCTGCCCCTTCTTTGGTAAGCAATTTGCTCAAGCCCGTTTGATTTTTAAAACCCAAAGAAAGGCTCAAAAAGCCATTGCCGGGGCGAAAATCCGCCAGGATCACATGCCCGGCCTGGGTTTTTTGCAAGGTAAACGCCAGGTTTATGGCCACTGTCGTGACGCCTAAGCCCCCCTTCGCCGACAACACACCCACCACAACCCCACGCTCGCCCACCGCTTTCTCAGGGGCGGCTTCGCTCCCTTTGCGCTGGGTGGTACGCGCCAACATAGCTTTCACCCGCGCGGTCAGTTCGGATGGGTGCGTAGGTTTGGTCAAATAATCATCCGCCCCCGCCTCAAACCCGGCCACTTTATCGTCCACCTGTGTTTTGGCTGTAAACATGATGATCGGAATATTCGACGTTTTGGGATTGCCCCGCACCTGGCGAAGCACCTCAAAACCATCCATATCCGGCATCATTACATCCAGCAATATCAGGTCTGGGGTTTCTTGAAACGCCTTTTCCAAACCTTGGGAACCGCGTTCAGCGGCTACAATTTCGTACCCTTTGCGCTGTAATAACAAACCAACCAGACGCAGGGTGTCACGATCATCATCCACGATCAGAATTTTTTCGGCCATGCCAACTCCTTAAGAAGTTTCTGCTTAATTTCAGTCTAGCATAAAGCCAACGCAAGAGCAAGGGCAATTCTCCACAATTCCTACGCGGGGCAAAAACCACGCCATCCACGAAAAGCGCGTGGGAGGCCACAATTTTTGAAGCGGAAGATCGGGCGCCGCGCAAAATTTTGGGATCGCAGATTTCCAAAGCGGGAATCTTTCCGAATGGGATAAAATTCCATCCAATGACCTCCCTCCAGCAATTCCTTCGCCAATATACCCAAACAGTTTGCGAACTCCAGCCGCACCTGCCCATCCTCGTCGGCGTTTCCGGCGGGGCAGATAGCTTGTGTCTGTTGCACAGTTTACACGCCCTGGGCTATCCCCTTGTAGTGGCGCACTTTAATCATCATTTGCGGCCTGAAGCGGATGAGGATGAGGCATTTGTGAAAGACGTAGCCGCCCACTTGGGCCTGGACTTTGTGTCCGGCGAAGGCGACGTGACCGGGTTGCGCGGGCGCGGTTTCTCGGTCGAAGAAGCCGCCCGCGCGTTGCGCTACCCCTTTCTCTTTGCCCAAGCACGCCACCACCAGGCCCAGGCGGTCGCCGTTGGGCACCACGCCGATGATCAGGTCGAAACCGTCCTCATGCACTTTTTGCGCGGGGCGGGGCTGGATGGCTTAAAAGGGATGCGGCCTCGCACGTTGCTTCCCGTTTGGGACGCACAAATTCCGCTCGTGCGCCCCTTGCTGGCAACCTCCCGCGCCGAAATTCTCGCTTACTGCCAGGCACACGGCCTCTCCCCCCGGGCAGATGCCACCAACGAAGATACGACCTTTTTCCGCAATCGTTTGCGCCATGCCCTCATCCCGCACCTGGAGACATACAACCCTCGTTTTCGGGAAAACCTCCTCCGCACCGCCCAAACCCTCGCCGCTGATCAGGATGTTTTGCAAACCCTCACCGACCAGGCGTGGGCGGCGTGCCTTTTTCGGGCTGGGCAGGCGTACCTGGCGCTGACTTTGCCTGTTTTTCGTACCTATCCGCTGGGGCTTCAACGCCGTTTGTTGCGGCAGGGGATCGAGCAACTGCGCCCGGGTCTACGCGATGTGGATTTTGCGGCGATTGAGCGGGTCTTACAATTTTTGGGGGAGGAAAAAGAGGGGGTTTGCGAAGTGGTCGGGAAGGTGCGTGTGTTTGTGGAAGGGGCGCGGTTTTGGTTGGCGGAAAAGGAAGGGGATTTGCCCTCGGATGAATGGCCGCAAGTGGATGGGGAACCGCGCCCGTTGGGGGTGGGGGAAACGCTCCAACTCCGCGCGGGGTGGTGTTTACGTGCGGAAACGGTGCCCGCGCACAGCCCGCGCCCCGAAGGGCCTGATCGAGCGTGGGTGGCCGCGCCGGGCGGGGAATCTTTTTCGGTGCGTGGTCGTCGTCCGGGGGATGTTTTTCACCCCCTGGGCATGGAGGGACCGGTCAAATTATCCGATTTTTTGATCAATGAAAAAATCCCTCGGCGGGCGAGGGATTTTTGGCCATTGGTTTGTGTGGGGGAGGAGATTGTGTGGATTCCGGGCGTGCGAGTGAGTGCGCGGTTTCGGGTGGGCGTGGAAACACCAGCGGTGATTGCGTTAAATTTGGTTCGTAGTGAGGCACGCTAGTGCCGACGGGGCCGCACGACGAACGCGGGCATGGTCGTTACTCGCGCGGGGTTTGTTCATCCAGTTGAAGCAATTTGTGGTGAATCTCCCGCCATTGAATTTTGGAGATGCCTAGTTTTTGGCGGATCGCGTCGGGTTCCATGCCGTTTCGCAGATCGAGCAGGGCGCAGGTCCAGCGGCACATGGCGAAGGAGATGTGTTTTTTGAGGCCCGCTTCCAGGGTGAGGTCTT
>JABWBV010000022.1 GCA_013359445.1 Anaerolineales bacterium
CAAAGGCGTAGGCACGGTCGAATTTGACATGCCCGATGAGCGTATCCAAACGCTGGTCGCCTGCGGACGCAACGCCGCGCGGAACTACTTCAACCGCCTCAATCGCACCAGCCGCGCGCGCACGGCACAAGGTGGCCGATAAATCTCACGGAATGTAACGCAAAGACGCAGAGATGCAAAGTCGCAAAGTTTTCAAAAGGTTTCGATTTTGACGGTTCAAAGCCCCACAAAAGCCCTTTGAAACCCTTTGCGGCTCCCCACCTTTGCGTCTTTGCGTTAAAAAAGGACACCTCATGCCCGACTGGAATCTCGTTGCCCGCCTCGTGCTGACCGCGCGCGCCATAGACACCCTCGAAGAAACCGAACTCGCCCCCAACGGCAAAATCACCTATCAATTTTCCTCCAAAGGTCACGAACTGGCCCAAATATTACTCGGCCTCGCCCTCGATCAGGGGCACGACGCCGCCACCGTGTACTACCGCTCGCGCCCGTTCATGCTTGCCAGCGGCCTGACCCCGCGCGAATCCTTCGCCGCCGACATGGCCCTCGCCCATTCCCCCTCCGAAGGCCGGGATGTGGGGGTGGTGTACTCCATGCAAAGGCGTTTATTCGAACGGCGCGAACGAGCCATCGTCCTCCCCGCATCGGGGGATGTGGGAGCGCAGTACACGCCCGCGGCGGGGTGGGCGCAAGCCGTGCAATATCACCAACGCGTGCTGGGGGATGTGTCCTGGGAGGGGGCCATTGCCGTCGCCCTCGGAGGGGATGGCTCGGTCGCGTCCAATGGCTTTTGGGCCGCGCTCACGATGGCAACCACCCTTCGCCTGCCCATGCTCTTTTTCATCGAAGATAACGGCTACGGCATCTCTGTCCCCCGCCATTTTCAAACCCCTGGCGGCAACATCGCCGCCAATCTGAAAAGTTTCAACAACCTGCACATTCTTGAAGGCCCCGGCTACCTCCCGCCCCTTCCCCGTACTTCGGGGCAAGCTACCACCGCCGAACTGATCGCCGACGCGGTTGCCCATGTCCGCGCGGGCACCGGCCCCTGTCTGCTCCGCCTCACCGTGCCCCGTCTGCAAGGCCACACCTTCGGCGAAGATCAAACCGCCTACAAAACCAAAGCGCAAATCGAAGCCGAGCAAGAACAAGACCCCCTCATACTTCTGCAAGAATTCGTCAAAAACGATTTCGATTGGTACGCCCTCGAAGCGGAAGTGAACGCCTACACCCGCCGCGAAATGGAAGCCGCCCTCAATTTCCCGAATCCCGATCCGGCAGGGGTGGAGGAGCATCTGTTTGCGACAAGTTCCTACAAATTCCCACGAGTTCCCATGAATTCCCCGGAACTTATAGGAACTCAGGGGAACTCAGGGGAACTCGCAGGAAGTGGCCCCCGGTCGTCTGCGACCGCCCGCATCAACATGATCGAAGCCATCCGCCGGACGCTGGAGACAGAACTGGAACGGGACCCGCGCGTGACCGTGTTCGGGGAAGATGTCGGCCCGCGGGGGGGGGTGCATCGCGCGACGCTCGGCCTCCAGGCCCGGTTCGGGGAAACGCGGGTGTTCGACACGTCCCTGTCCGAGGAGGGCATCATTGGCCGCGCGGGGGGGATGGCGATGGCTGGCCTGCGCCCCGTGCCGGAGATTCAATTCCGCAAGTATGCCGATCCCGCCTACGAGCAGATTCACGATTTGGGCTGGGTGCGCTGGCGAACGGCGGGCAAATTCACGGCCCCGGTCGTGGTGCGGATGCCGGTCGGGTACAGCCGCCGCACGGGAGACCCCTGGCATTCGGTGGTGGATGAGGTGAGTTACGCGCACATGCAAGGCTGGCGGCTCGCGTTCCCGTCCAACGCCGCCGACGCCGTAGGACTGCTTCGCACCGCCCTCCGCGGGGAGGACCCCACGATCTTTTTTGAACACCGCGCGCTGTACGACACCCCGCCCTCTCGCCGCCCGTACCCCGGCGATGACTTTACGCTCCCGTTCGGGGTGGCCGCGCGCGTGCAGGAAGGGAAATATTTGACGGTGGTCAGTTGGGGGGAGACTCTGCACCGGTGCGTGGAAGCGGCCCAACCTTTTGGCGATGACGTGGAAATTCTCGATCTGCGGACAATCATTCCGTGGGATCGGGATGCGGTGCTGGCCTCGGTGCGGAAAACGGGCAAATTGTTGATCGCGCATGAGGACACGCACACCGCGGGGTTCGGGGGGGAGATCAGCGCCACGGTCGCGGAGGAGGCGTTTACGGATTTGGACGCCCCCATTCAGCGCGTTTGTACGCGGGATGTCCCTATCCCGTATAATATTCCGATGATGAATGTGGTGATTCCGGGGGTGGAGACCCTCCGAAAGAAGATGAAGGGGTTGTTGGAATGGTGAAGGTAACGGCAAATTGCATATTTTGATTGCGTAAACTCTGACGAAATACGCAAGACGAAATAAACGTGATGGAAGTTTAGCGGTAATTCGCTTTGGAGGCGGTCCTATGTCCCAACAAGAAATTGAAGTGATCCTGGCCCGGCATTTGGCAGAATACCTTGCCATGCCCATTATCATTGCGGAGCCAAATGGGGATTTGCTGTTTTATAACGAACCAGCCGAATTGATCGTGGGGGTGCGCTACAACGAAACTGGCCCAATGTCTGCCGGGCAGTGGGCGGCGGCATTTCAACCCCTCGATGCGGAGGGGAATCCGCTCCCGGAAGAGGACCGTCCTTTGTTGAGAGCGTTAACTCAGCAGTGTCCTTCTCACAAAAGTTTTTGGATTCGTGGGGCAGATGGAATGTTGCGAAAAGTGGAAGTTACGGCTTTTCCGCTAAAAGCCCAGGCAGGGCGGTTTTTAGGCGCGCTGGCGATCTTTTGGGAGGTGGCGCCATGAAGGTGCGGTTGTGGGGCACACGTGGTTCGCTTGCCTCGCCGGGGCCGGATACGGTGCGCTACGGGGGAAACACTTCGTGTGTGTCGGTGGAGGGGAAAGAGGGGATCTTGCTGGTGTTGGATGCGGGGACGGGAATTCGGGTCTTGGGCGGAAACCTGCCGTCCAACGTAAATTGTGTCCACATTTTGATGACGCATTTGCACATGGATCATTTGCAGGGCCTGCCATTTTTTGCGCCCCTGCGCCGTGCTGGCGTTGAAGTGCATATCTATGGCCCGGCGAGCACCACGCTCAGCCTGAGTGCCCGGCTCCAACGGTATCTCTCTCCCCCGCTGTTCCCGGTCAACGTGCGAGAACTGCCCGCCGATTTGTACTTCCACGAACTGCCTGCCGACACGGTCGAGATCGGGGAATTTTGCGTGAAGGCGCAACTGATCATCCACCCGAACCCGACGATTGGCTACCGTATTGAAGGAAAACAAGGCACGCTCACCTACCTCCCCGATCACGAACCTGCCCTCGGCGCATCCCACTTTCCACGCAGTAAAGAATGGACCTCCGGCTACGCGCTGGCGGAAGGCTCCGATGTCCTCATTCACGATGCCCAGTACACTGGCCCGGAATACCAGGCCCGCGTGGGGTTTGGGCACAGCAGTATCTGGCAGACGTTTCAATTTGCCGCGTTGACAAATGTGAAGCGATTGGTGCCTTTTCACCACGACCCCACCCATTGTGACGATGATTTGGATGTGATGTTGGAAGAGGTCATCGGGGAAATGCGCCCTTCATTTGGGGTAGTGCCGGGGATGGAGGGGACGGTGGTGGAGGTGGGGATCAGTTGAAATCATAAGATCATTGGGAATTTTCCTTGACGAATTTTCCAGGTAACATGTATAATGCTACATCGTTCTAATAAATTCTTCATTATTGGAGAGTCGGTGTGGAATTTAAGTTTATCAATTCCTTACATGTAAATTGTTAGCTACAAAATCTGGGATGGTTATTTTACGTTCTGGCACTTTATTTCTTCGTTTGTTCCCTTGTAATCAAATTATACAGGGTTCAATGTTATTCACCACGTTTCTGGTTACAAATAGCGCGAATAAATTTACTTGACTGGAGCCCGCCTACCCTTTCCGGGGGGTTGGTGGGCGTTTTGTTTGTTTGGGAAACTATTTCAAAAAGTATAAATTCTAATAAGATATAAGGAGCGAAAATAATGAAAATGAAGCAATTTTGTTTAGATGGAGTTATTGGAGGGGGAGGATAAAAAAATGGGGAGGAAAAATATTTATTGGTTATTGCAAGTCGCGATATTTCTTGTCCCAATCATTATTCGTATTCTAAATGATGGTGCAATAGGTTCGGGCTAAAGATAAACCAAACTCATTAAAACGGAGGCAAAGGTAATTAACCTTTGCCTCCGTTTTAACAATCTTAATGTTTCACCTATGGATTTAATTGATCAATTTCTAGATTCACCAGTTTTTAGGCGATTTGCAGTTATTTTTGGCTTCATAGGAGGTTTGTTAAGGGTTGTACCTTTATATTTCCCAAACCTAAATTTAATCCCATTGGCAAACCTGTTGTTTGGAATCACAGGTTTTTATTTTAGCGCAATCATTTTGCGTTCATTAATATATCGTATCGGTAATTTAAATGAAATAGACTACAAATATCAAGCAAAAAGATATGGTATGGGATATGATAAATTTGAAGTTCAATGTATTATCGATCAGGATGGCTCAGCAAAAGTTATTCGAGATGTGACGATTGAGGCTTATGCACAATTGTCAAAGTTAGATACCTTCATCAGAATCCCTGAATCAGATCCAGAAGGAAAATTACGGAGTATCAAAATAGGGCATATTGAATCTAAAGACAAAAAATACCAACTTAGTTTGAAAACAATAGAAAATAAACCTGGCAGTACATTTGCAGAAATTATTTTTTTCCCCCCTTTAAAATCTGGCGAGACTCTTCAATACACACTCTATGATTTTTATTTGGAAAAGGGCCTATTTGGCATTGACCTAAATCCAGATGAAATTAGCAGACGCAAAGATTCTACTGATTATTTTGGCTGGCACATTAATCGCCCTACCCGAAAATTTACATTACAAATCTATTTTCCACCTGAGAGAATACCTCAGCAGTTCCACCCATATGTTAGATATGCAAAAGCCGCGGGAAACCCATCTGATCAAATCCCCAGTGAAGAAGAGAAAAAACTAAAAACACCTACTCTGTCACGGGTTGGAGATCGCTATGTGCTAACACTCCAAATAGATTACCCATTATCAGGCTTGATTTATATGCTTGAATGGAACCCTGTCTCGAAAAAGATATAAGATGTTTTCGTTGGCTGAGAGAATATAAATAGAAAGAACCGGTTGCACACCGGTTCTTTTGCTGTTTTACTGATTTACCTTTTGTTACTTCCCCATCAACGCCGCGACTCCGGGCAATTCCCTCCCTTCCAAAAATTCCAGGCTCGCGCCGCCGCCAGTGGAGACGTGGGTCATCTGTTTGGCGACGCCCGCTTTCTTCACGGCACTGGCGCTATCGCCGCCGCCGATGACGGTGATCGCGCCGGACGCGGCGAGCAGTTTGGCGAGGGCGAAGGTGCCTTCGGCGAATTTGGGCATTTCAAACACGCCCACCGGGCCGTTCCACACGACGAGTTTGGCGTCCGCGAGGGTTTCTTTGTACAGTTCCAGCGTTTTCGGGCCGACATCCAACATGCGCCAGCCCGCGGGGATTTCGTCTACATCCACGACCTGAGAGTTGGCCTCGGCGTCGAATTTGTCGGCGATGACGGCGTCTACGGGGAGGACGAGTTTATCGGCGACGTGGGCGAGGATGCCTTTGGCCGTTTCCAGCGAGGCTTCTTCCACGAGGCTGTCTTGCATGTTTACGCCTTTGGCGGCGAGGAAGGTGTTCGCCATGCCGCCACCGATGATGAGGCGGTCACAGTTTTTGAGCAGGGTTTCGACGACCAGGATTTTGTCGCTGATCTTTGCCCCGCCCAGGATGGCGATGTATGGGTGTTCGGGGTTGGCGACCGCGCGGCCCAGGTATTCCAGTTCTTGTTCCATCAAAAAGCCGGAGACGGCGGGCAGGTAGCGGGCGATGCCTTCGGTGGAGGCGTGGGCACGGTGAGCGGAGCCGAACGCGTCGTTCACGTACACGTCGGCGAGGGCGGCCATTTGTTTCGCCAGTTCGAGGTCATTTTTCTCTTCGCCTGCATGGAAACGAGTGTTTTCGAGCATGATCACGTCGCCGGGTTGGAGGGCGGCGGCCATTTTTTCGACTTCGGGACCCACACAGTCGGGGGCCATTTGCACGGGGCGGCCAATGTGTCCGGCCAGCACTTCTGCGGCGGCCTTCAGGCTGAATTCGGGGTTGGGGCCACCTTTCGGGCGTCCGAGGTGGCTCGCCAGGAGGAGGGACGCGCCCTGATCGAGGACGTATTGGATGGTGGGCAGGGCGGCTTTGATCCGTTTGTCGTCGGTTACTTTGCCATCTGCCATGGGGACGTTGAAGTCCACGCGCATGAAGACGCGCTTGCCGGAAAGGTCAAGGTCGCGTACGGTTTTCTTGTTCATGATTAACTCCAGGGGGAAGTAGATAGGGTAGATAAGGTAAATAAGGTATGGTAGACATGAAAACAGGTACACGAGGGGTTTATTTACCTTGTGTACCTGTTTACCTTGTATACCTTGTATACCTGTTTACAGACTCTTCGCCATCAGCGCGGCCAGGTCGGCGGTGCGGCAGGAGTAACCCCATTCGTTATCGTACCAGGTGACGACTTTGATGAAGTTGCTCTTGTCTTTGCCGAGGACGCTGGTGAAGGGCAGGTCCACGGAGGAACTGTGGGGGTCGCCTTTGTAGTCAATGCTGACGAGGGGTTCATCCACGGCTTGCATGATGCCTTTGAAACGGGGCTGTTTGGCGGCGTCGCGGAAGAGCTGGCGCAGTTCTTCGGTGGTGGTTTCGACTTCGACTTCGGCGGTGAAGTCTACGACCGAGACGGTGGAGGTGGGGACGCGGAGGGCGTACCCGTCAAATTTTCCGGCGAGGTCGGGGATGACGAGTTTGATCGCTTTGGCGGCGCCGGTGGTGGTGGGGATGATGCTCATGGCGGCGGCGCGGGCGCGGCGCAGGTCAGAGTGTGGCAGGTCGAGGATTTTCTGATCGTTCGTGTACGCGTGGATGGTGGTCATAAACGCGCGTTTGAATTTCAGGTTGTCATGTACCACTTTCGCGGCGGGGGCGAGACAGTTGGTGGTGCAGGACGCATTGGAGACGACGTGGTGTTTGGCGGGGTCGTACATGTCTTCGTTGACACCCAGCACGACGGTGAGGTCTTCGCCTTCGGCGGGGGCGGAGATGATGACTTTCTTCGCACCACCTTTGGTGATGTGGTTTTCCGCGCCTTTGACCGCTTTGCCCTTTTTGTTCACGCCGTCGGATTTGACGGTGAAGATGCCGGTGCTTTCGACGACGATGTCAATACCCAAGCTCCCCCACGGGATGTTGGCGGGGTCGGTTTCTTTGAAGACCTTGATCGGTTTGCCATCGACGATCAACCCATCACCGCCGACCTCAACGGTGCCGTCAAAACGTCCGTAGTTGGAGTCATATTTGAGCAGGTGGGCCATCGTGGGGACATCCCCGATGTCGTTGAAAGCGACAACTTCCAAATCATCCGGGTAGCGGTCGCGAATTGCTTTTAAAACTTGCCGCCCAATGCGGCCAAATCCGTTAATACCAACTTTTGTGGTCATGTTAAGCCTCCGATAATGGAAAATTTTGTAACAACTTAGAAACAGGACATCCTTTCTGAGAAGTCACGAGTGTTTGAATTGGCTAGGGTTTTTGACCCAAACGTCCTAATGTTACCAGAAAAACCCCCGAAACGAAAAAGCGATCATAGGAATAAGGGCAAATGTCCTGTTGTAAAAAGGACACTTACGGCGAGGGTTTACCCCACTTGCCCCGCCATTCGTTCCTGCAAGATTTCCACAATCGTCTGTGCCAGTTTTTCTGAGTCATGCCGCCACGGGTAATCGTCATCGACCACGTCCGCAAAATGTAAGCGGTACTGGGCTTTCAGGGCCTCCTCGGCCCACACCCATTCGATGCCAGCAGGCAAAGGCGCGTCCATCTGCCGATTACAAAGGATGATATCGAACAAATCCTTGCCCACATGATCTTCCAATGCCCGAAGGTGATCCCCCACCGAATAACCTTGTGTCTCGCCCGGTTGGGTCGCCACGTTGCAGACGTAAATCTTCACCCCGCGCGCGGCGCGGATCGCGGCGGTGATGTCCGGCACGAGCAGGTTGGGCAAAATGCTCGTGTACAGGCTCCCCGGCCCAATCACGATCAGGTCCGCCGCAAGAATGGCCTGGACCGCTTTGGGATAGGGGGAGGGGCTGTTTGGCTCCAGCCACACATGGCGCACGCGGCCTGTCGTTTCGGGGATTTGACTTTCCCCCGCGATGCGAATTTCCCCGGTGGTGTGAGGCAGGATCATGTCGGCAACCAGCGTGACATCCTGCAAGGTGGACGGGTACACCCGCCCGGATACGGCCAAAACCCGCCCGGACGCGGTCACCGCCCCCTCAAAACTGCCGGTGATCCCGGTCAGCGCACTGATGAACAGATTCCCGAACGAATGCCCCTCTACCCCCGCGTCCCCGCCCTGTGCAAAACGGTACTGGAATAGTTGCGAGAGCAAATCTTCTTCGTCCGACAGGGCGGCGAGACAGTTGCGGATGTCCCCCGGTGGGAGGATGCCCAACGATCGGCGCAGGCGTCCCGATGACCCCCCGTCGTCGGCCACGGTGACAATCGCGGTCAGGTTCGTGGTCAGGTGCTTCAACCCCCGTAAGAGGGTGGAGAGGCCGTGTCCTCCGCCGAGGGCCACCACGCGTGGGCCGCGTTCTTTCCGGCGATGGCGGGTGATGGTGTCCACCATCGTTTGCCCGGGGCGGATAAACGGTTTGACGAGGGCGCGGTTTAGCCCCCACAAACCCCAACCCAGAATCCCGAACCCGATGGAGCCGAAGATCAGAATGCGGATGGGGCGCGCCAGTTGTTGCAAAGAAAGGGCGGAAAGAATAGGCACCCACCAGGGGTTGGAAGCCGAGCGGTAAATCTCCAGCAGGAAAAAAGCTGACCCCACCGAAATGAACAGCACGCCCATAAAGACGATAAAAAGCCAGCGTTTGACTCCCAGTCCGGGAACCATCCATTGGGTAAGGGCTGTGAAAAAGGCCCGGACGCGTGTGCGTATTGTTTTTTGAGGCATGAGGTTATTATAATACGCCCATGATCGAACCCCGCCTTTTTTACGATGCAACCGACCTCGACGCCATGCGCGCCCTTCTTCAAGCCGGGCGTGCGGCGAACAATGGCACCTTTTACGTCCACCCCGGCGATTTGAACTGGTGGTGGTACTATGGTGACCCCAAAAAGCTCTTCCCCCAGCGCGCGTTTTTGTGGGAACGCGCGGGGCAGGTGATTGGCTGGACGCTGATTGCCTATGGGGCGCTGGATGTGTACCCTGCGCCTTCCTTGCGCGGAACGTCTGAGGCGGCGGAGATGTATGTTTGGGCGGAAGAACGACTGGCGGAGTTCACCCGTGAGGAGGGGGGCAAGAAGATCGAGACGATTTGGGTGGGGGAGCACGATGCGTGGCTGATCGGGCATTTGGAAGGGCGGGGATTTGTGCGGGATGGGGATGATTTTATTTACAATGCCTGTTCCCTGAACAGGGATATTCCCGAACCTGTTCTTCCGCCCGGCTACGCCGTACGCGGGATGGGGGGCGCGTCCGAGGCCCCGAGCCGCGCCCGGGCGAGTTACGGCGCGTTCCAATCGAAAAAAGACTGGGAACCCTACCTGCAAAACTACCGGAACTTCACGCAAGCCCCGATCTATGATCCCGAATTGGACGTGGTCGCCATCACCCCGGACGGGGAAATCGCCGCGTTCGCCATCTGCTGGCTCGATCCGGTGAATGGGGCCGGTCATTTTGAACCCGTCGGCACGCACCCGGATTATCAGCGCAAGGGATTGGGCCGCGCGGTGCTGTACGAAGGGATGCGACGAATGAAAGCCAGGGGAATGCGAACGGCGTCGGTCTGTGTAGATGGGGATAATCCTGCGGGCGTGGGCGTGTATGGGGCGGCAGGGTTCGAGGCAATGCACAAGATTTTGACTTACAAAAAAAGACTGGAAGAACAAAATGGCCAAACATAAAATTATTCCAATCGTCCTTTTACTATTGTTGTTGTTATTTCCCGTTGCGATTAGTCGTTCATCTTTTACTAATCGAAAGTACGAAAACGCAGAACTAGGAATTACCTTGGAGATTCCAGGAAATTGGGATTTGGAAGTTACAGAAAGGGTGTTGGGCTTGTACTTAAAACCCTGGAATATAGACGAAACTAAAAGTAGTGTTTCAATTACGATTTGGGCTGGTGGTTCGACTGAAACAAATCTCCTCATTGCGTTAGCAAATGATATTAAAAGGCTAAAAAGAGTTGAACACATAGAAGAAGTTGTTTATCTCCACCCACCAGAAGAATATTTTTACAACAATTATGAGGCGGCCTCAGTAACTATTCAGGTGCCGATAACATCAGCAAGTTCAGCACAGGGTTCAAATCCAGTTTTAAATCGCCCCATGGATATTATTGTCATCAGAGGGGACAACCATCTCATTTTTGTCTTCGTTCGAAAAAGTAATACAGAAATATTCTGGAATGCTCAGGCAGATTCAATTGTGAACAGCATAAAACTGGTTAGCCAGAATGAGTAAGATTTCCATGAGATCAAACAACATCACCCTCCGCCCCCTCCAAACCCTCGAAGATGCCGAAGCCTGCGAAGATTTGCAGGTCGCGATCTGGCCCTCGCACCCTGGCAGTGCGGGGTTTTCGATTCCCATCCACATGCTCATGGCGCAGATGGAACTGAGCGGCGCGGTGATCGGCGCGTGGGAGGGAGAAAAAATGGTCGGGTTTTTGTATGGCAGTAAGGAGTTGGATGCCGAAGGTCGCCTGTATCACTATTCGTGGTTAGCGGGCGTGTTGGGGTCGTACCGCCACCATAAAATCATGGAACAACTCAAATACGCCCACGCGGAAATCGCCCGCGCGCAGGGGGCGTACAAAATCGCGTGGACATACGACCCGCTCCAGGGGGCGAACGCGAACCTGAACATCCACAAACTCGGTGGGATCGCCCGCACCTATTACATCAACCGGTACGGCTTCCGCGCGGGGGGCAGTCCGCAGAACGTGGGGATGCCTGCGGACCGGTTTTTGTTAGAGTGGTTTGTGGATGGGAGTGTCACCCGCCCGGAATGCCCCGCCCTGGCGGACATTCCCCAGATCAACCGCGTGGAAAGCAACGCGGACGGGTTGCAGGAGGTTCGAGCGATTGATCTGGATCGGGCTGATCCTTTTCTGCTTGTGGAAATCCCCGGCAGTTTTGAGGGCCTGCGCGGACATCCCCGCGGCATGGGGCTGGATTTAGATTGGCGGATGAAAACGCGGGAGATTTTCCTGCACTATTTCGGGCTGGGGTATCGGGTTGTAGATTTTCTGTCAGAGAACGAGGGGGCGGTGCGGCGGAATGTGTATGTTTTGGCCTCGAAACAGGTATAATTTGGCTCTCTCCATCTCAGAATTTGTCGCGGAAGAAAGGAGATGCGGAAATTGATAAAAATTTCCGCGACTTCTTTTTTTCCGCGACCTCAAAAAATCAAGTGTTACTTTCCGATAACTTTTTCCTTTGTCGCGGAAGAAAGGAGATGCGGAAAACTGATAAAAAATTTCCGCGACTTCTTTTTTCTGCGACTTAAAAATCTTTAGAGAACCCTATGTCCCATACCCCAACCCGTGACCGCATCAAACTCGACGACGTGACTGAGGCCCCGCGCCCGCTCCGTCGCCCGGAATGGATCCGTGTGCGCGCCCCCTCGGGCGAAAACTACGAACGCGTCCAGGATTTGATGCGCTCCAAATCGTTACATACCGTTTGCGAAGAGGCGATGTGCCCCAACCTCGGCGATTGCTGGGGACGCGGCACCGCCACTTTTTTGATGATGGGGGATATTTGCACCCGCACTTGCGGTTTCTGCGACATCAAACGCGGAATGCCCAACGCCCTCGACTGGATGGAACCCGAACGGATCGCGCAGGCGGTCAAATCCATGAGCCTGCGCCACACCGTCATCACCAGCGTCAACCGCGATGACCGGAAAGACGGTGGCGCGCCCATCTTCGCGATGGTCATCCGCCGCATTCGCCAACTTCAACCCGGTTGCTCCATCGAAGTGCTGATCCCCGACTTCAAAGGCAGTCTCGAAGCATTGCAAATTGTGATGGATGCCCGCCCGGAAATTCTCAACCACAACGTCGAAACCGTGCCCCGGCTGTTCAAAAAAATCCAGCCCCAAGACAGCTACACCTGGACGGAAGCGATTCTCCGCAACGCGAAAAAGATGGATCCCGAAGTCCTCACCAAATCCGGCATCATGCTCGGCCTGGGCGAAGAGATGGACGAAGTGAAAGACGTGATGCGCGATCTCCGCTCCTGGGGCGTGGACATCCTCACCATCGGCCAGTATCTGCAACCCAGCCGCAAACACCTCCCCATCGAACGGTACTACACCCTCGAAGAATTTGCCGAACTCAAAGCGTTTGGCCTGTCCATCGGGTTTCAGTGGGTGGAAAGCGGCCCGCTCGTCCGGTCGTCCTATCACGCCGACGAACAGGTCCGTGCCCTGAGCGTGGTACATCGGAAGTTGTACGGGGAGACGGTGTCGTAGTGACGGCTTCGATGGTTCCGGTATTCGCAGGAACTTGGGGGAACTTATGGGAATTTGTAGGAATTTATCGGAACACGTAGGAACTTATCGGAATTGGATACCACGGGCTACGGGAACGTAGCCCGTTTTTGTTCAAAACGTTACGGAATTGCTACCGCATTGTTCGTTTATCGTTAATGAAACTCAAGTAAGATACGATTCGGCCAAGTAAGCAAGTCGGCAAACCAATCAACCAATCAACTAATCAACCAACCAACCAACCAATCCCCTATGTACATTCCTCAACGTGTGATCATGCTTAATATCGACGGCCTGCGCCCGGACGTGTTTAACCAGGCCCTCCAAAACGGGAAAATTCCTCACCTGGCCTCCATCGTGGGCGGCCAAAACTTCAGCCAGGGCATCCAATTTGACATGGTGTCCACCGCCCCTTCAATTACGTTCTGTTGTCAGGCCTCCATCATCACCGGCGCGCACCCGCGCGAACACGGCATAACCGGGAACCAGTTTTTTGACCGGTTCGGTAAAATTTCCGGGCACCCGCGCCACTACGTCTACGACATCGGCGGGCATCGGATGGCGTTCGGGGATACGCTCGCCGTCTTTCTCCAAGACCTCGCCAGCAAATCCATCAGCCCAGACGTTCCCACCCTGTACGAAATCGCCGCCCAGCGCGAGGTCCAATCCACTACCGTTTTCCACATGTACGGGCGCGGCGCAACCACCTGGATCAAGCCGGGCATGGAAGACTGGCGCAACTTTTTCACCCTCAACGAATCGCTCGGCATCTCCTCCGAAAAATACGACGAAGTGATGACCGAAAACGCCCTCCAGCACCTGCGCGCAGGCAACCGCCCCGGCATCCTGCACCTCTACTACTGGGGCCTCGACCACACTGCCCATGTCAAAGGCCCCTCCAGCGAATATGGCTACCTGACCGAAATCCTGGACCCAATGTTGGGGCGTTTCCTCGCCGAATACCGGGCCATGGGGCTGATGGACGGCGCACTGTTCGTCATCTTCTCCGACCACGGCCAGATCGAAGTCTACGCCGACGACGCCCACTGCTTGCAACTGCGCTTCCCCCCGCTGGATTTGGGCATCGGCCACCTCTTCCGCGCCCTCAAACGAGACGTGCTCGACCTGCCCGGCGAAACGAAAGTGGATTGTGTTTTGAGCATGAATGGCGGGCTGGGGCACATCTACATCCGCCCGCGCCTGCGGGGATGGGATCGCCCGCCCAAATTGGACCGCGATGTCCTCCCCATTGCCGCGGCCTTTTGGGAAGCGACCACCACCGGAAGATACTACGAAGGGCTGTACAACGCCCTCAACCTGATCCTCGTGCGGAACACCGAACGCGATGGCTGGAACGGCCCGTACTTTGCCTACACCCCACAGGGTCTGGTCCCCCTGGCCGAATACCTCCCCACGCGCAAGGACCTGCCCACCCTCGACCCCATTCACCGCCTCAACGCCCTCTCTTCGCCCAACAGTGGCGATATTCTGATTTTTTCCAACTACGCCGAAGGGTATTATTTCTCCTACCCCTACAAAGGCGTCCACGGGGGTCTGCACCCCGAAGATTCCAGAGCCTTGCTCGTGTATGGCCTGCCCTCTGCCACCCCGGCCCAAGCCGCCAGCCTGACCCAAACCATCTCCACAGCCATCGCAACCCGTTGCCAGACCGAAAACGGGCGCCAGGTCTCCCTCGCCGACATCTCCTACGGCATCCTCGCCGCGATGGATTGGCTCTAACCTCTGTGAAACGCCCCCTCCTTCTTTACGCCTTACTCCTTACCCTATACACCCTCGTCCTCTCTGCCTGCCAAACCGTCGAAACCTTCCTCCCCACCCCCACCCCGACCGCCACGGCGACCCCCACCCAAACGCCCACGCCCACCATCATCTGGTTTCCCCCGACGAACACGCCCACGCCGTTCCCCACGGTCGAAATTCCGCCCACGCCCGATCAGCGCGCCGGAATCGGGGAACTCCTTTACTCAGACGATTTCAGCACGGGCGAGGGGTGGCCGCTTCTCACCTCTGCGCGGGGGAACGTTGCCCTGAGTCCCAATCGCCTGACCCTGACCGTGTTTGAACCTCGCGCGTTGGTTTCCAGTGTTTTGCAAGGGGTGGTGTTTGGGGATTTTTATTTGGAAATCACAGCCCAAACCAGTTTGTGCAGTGGGGAAGATCAGTATGGGGTGTTGTTCCGTGCGGCGTCGCAGGCGGATTTTTATCGGTTTGCGTTGTCATGTGATGGGCAAACGCGGCTCGACCGGCTGGTGGGGGGCGTGGCGTCTTCTCCGCAGACGTGGATGTTTACCAGCGCGGTGCCCGTGGGGCCCGCGGGGACTGTGCGTCTGGCTGTGTGGGCAGTGGGCCGCGAGATGCGGTTTTTCATCAACGATCAATTTCAGTTTTCCATCAACGATCCGATGATTTCCTCCGGGGGGATTGGCGTTTTTGCCCGTGCGGCTGGGGAAACCGCGATGACGGTTAATTTTTCAGAGTTGGAGGTGTATGCGGTCAGCCCGTAAAGCTACCGTTCACAAATCAGGCGGTTTATAGTACAATTGTTCTGACCGTTGAGTGCACTTTTAGATTTGCACGGGTGGTTGACACTCGGAACGGAAACCCAATTACTCAATGAAAGGAGACCTGTCATGTACCAAAAATTAACCTTGATTGGAAACCTGGGGAAAGACCCCGAAATGCGCTACACCCCCACCGGGCAAGCTGTCACCAATCTCTCTCTGGCCACCAATCGCACCTGGAACGATGCCAGCGGCCAGCGGGTGAAAGAAACCACCTGGTTCCGTGTTACGGTTTGGGGCAAAATGGCCGAAACGTGTAACCAATATCTTCGGAAAGGGAGCAAAGTCCTGATCGAAGGGCGTTTGAATACAGACCCCGCCACAGGTGGCCCTCGTATTTGGACCCGCCAGGATGGCACCGCCGGTTCCTCGTTTGAAGTCACCGCTGAAGCCGTGAAATTCCTCTCCTCGCGTGAGGATGACGGGATGTACCAGCAAGGCGAGGGCGGCATGGGCGGGATTTCCGAAGAAGAAGACATTCCATTCTAGCCAGAACCTTCTCATAAACGACAGGATACCATTTGACAGATAAACGCAAACCGTGCATGCGAACCACTGTCGAGCCGGGTATCCTGTCGTTTTCAATTAAACCTTGTCTGGAGAAATCGGGGGGACTGCCGTATAAAGGGCGCCAAACCCGGTTTCCCATAGGAATAGTCAAATGAATAAACCGCCCGCGCCCCTTCCGCAACCCCCCATCCCCTCGATGGAAGTCCCCAAAGATTTGCGTCCGGTCTATAGCAATATGGCCCGCCTTAGCCATATGCCCGCGGAAATCGTTTTCGACTTTGCCCTCAAAGTCCCCGGCCCAGAAAATGCCCAGGTTATGGCACGGGTCGTCATGTCCCCCCTCAGCGCCAAATTGCTCCACCGTGCCCTCACCGAAAACCTGGCAAAATACGAAGCCATGTTTGGCGAGATTCGGATTCCCGGCCAAAACACCGACGATAAAACCCTGGAAGAATACACCAAACTCTTCCGCCCGCCCCCTGCCCCCCCCGAGTAAACCTATGAATCGTCTCGAAGAAATCACCGAACGCACCCACCGTGTGATGGAAGCCCACACCGCCGCGCGGGATCGTGCGCTCTCCATCACACGCACCCTCATTCGCCACGCCTCTCACGCCATCCGCGCCGTTCACCGGGGCGATAACGATGCCGCGCAGATCGAATTGGAAGCCGCCAAAAAGCTCGCCGCCGAACTCCAGGCCAACCTCCACGAGTTCCCTTCGGTCTATTTTGCCGGATACACCCAAGACGCCCTCAAAGAATTTGCCGAAGCCTCTATCGTCTACGCCCTCCTCAACGGCAAAGAATTCCCCACCCCCGAAGAACTCAACCTCCAGCACAGTACCTATTTACAAGGCCTGGCAGAGGCCGTGGGCGAAATGCGTCGCCGTTGCCTGGACATCCTCCGCGGCGGCCATTCTGAAGAAGCCGAACGCCTGATGGACCTCATGGACGAAATATACGGTGTCCTGGTCACGATGGATTACTCCGACGCCATCACGGGGGGCCTGCGCCGTCTGACCGACCTCGTGCGGGGCATCGTGGAACGCACGCGGGGCGACCTCACCATCAGCCTGCGCCAGGCGCGTCTGGAAAACAGCCTGCGTAGTTTGGAAGCGCGCTTGCCGGAACAGTGAAATCGGGAATTTGTGGGAACTCGTAGGAATTGTGGGAATTCTCCCAAATGCCCATAAATTTCTCTCACTTCCCATAAATTCCTCCTCCCATTCCCCCTTTGACCCCCAAAGATTCCACCACCATCCGTGCCTCCGAAATCGGCACCTATCTCTACTGCCAGCGTGCCTGGAGCTACCAACGCGAGGGGGAACCCTCCACCAATCAGGCTGAAATGCTCACCGGAACCGAATTACACGCCCAACATGGGCGGCAGGTGTTCACAGCGGGGTTGTTGCGTACCCTGGCGTATGGGTTGATTTTGCTTGCATTGGTGATGACGACTTACTATTTTCTGAGTTTGGCGTTTTCTTAAAAAGGGAATTCGTGGGAATTCATAGGAACCCGTAGGATTTAAAATTCCCTCAGTTCCCCTCATTCCCCCTAGTTCCTTTGCCCCCTCATGCTCCCCTTCATCCTCCTCCCCCTCCTGCTGGCTCTCCTGCTCTTCTGGCTCGCAAACCGCCAACAAAAACAAACTGGCCTCCCTGGTGGGCGGATTGTCTATTCCGATACGCGGGGCTGGGCCAGGGTGGAAAAACCCCTCTACGATGCCCGCTTGGGTCTGACCGGCAAACCCGACTACCTGATAGATCAGAGCGACCTCCTCATCCCGGTCGAAGTCAAAACCGGGCGCACCCCCTCCGCCCCCTACGATTCGCACATCTTTCAGGTGGCCGCCTACTGCCTGCTGGTTCAACGAACCTACGGCAAACGCCCAACACACGGCCTGATCAAATACCCTCATCGCACCTTTCAAATTGATTACACCCCTCAACTCGAACGCGAACTCCTCACCCTGCTCGACGAAATGCACCTGGCCCGTCGCAAACGTACCCTGCCCCGCTCCCATGATCAAGCCGCCCGCTGTGCCCGCTGTGGCTTCCGCAAAATTTGTGATCAACAGCTCTAACCGCCTGTTCACAATTCGCAATTCCCTATTCCCCATTCACAATTTATAATTCCCCTCATGGCTTCCCCAATCACCTTTGAGCACATCGCCGTTGCCGCCCACCCCAAAATGCCCAATGCGATTTTGGAGGCTGGAAAAATAGCCGCGTTTTTGCGCGCGCAGGGCCTCCAGGCAACCTGCGGCCCCATGAATACCCCCGAACTGGTTGAAGGTGTCCAAGCAGGAACCTTCGATCTTTGGATCGCCCTGGGGGGAGATGGAACCATGCTTCGCAGTGGGCATTTGTGTGCCCCCTATGGGCTTCCCATCGTCGGCATTAACATGGGCAATGTCGGCTTTTTGACCAGCATCAAACAAGAAACCTGGCCTCACTCGCTGACGAAAATGCTCCAGGGCCACTACTGGTTGGAACCTCGAATGATGCTCTGCGCGGAACACCATCGCGGGGAACAATGTTTGGGGGCTTGGGACATCCTCAACGAGGCAATGGTTGGCCGCGGTTATTTTATGCGCCCCGTCCGCCTGGTTACCTACGCCGACGGCCACCTTCTCACCACCTATGTCGCCGATGGTCTGATCGCCGCTACCCCCACCGGGTCCACCGCCTACGCCCTCGCCGCCGGAGGCCCCGTCCTCCCCCCGGACCTACGCAATATCCTGCTCGTGCCGGTTGCCGCGCACCTCTCCTTTGACCGTCCCATCGTTCTGGCCGAAGGCTCCTCTGTCACCATTCTCGTTCACACCGATCACACTGCCGCGCTGAGCCTGGATGGACAGGCCCCCATCGACCTGCTTGACGGGGATCGCATTGAGGTTCACGCCAGTCAATTCACCGTCCAATTTGTTCGTTTGCAAGACATGGGTTATTTTTATCGTAACCTGACTTCCCGCATGAATCTAAATTCTCTCCGAGATAAACCTTCATGAATCCATCCAGTCCCGACCCCTCCCAAGCCCCTCTTTTCTACTGCGCCAATCATCCCCAAATAGAAACCTCTTTACGCTGTAACCGGTGCGAAAAACCCATTTGCACCAAATGTGCCGTGCTGACCCCCACCGGCTACCGTTGTAAAGAATGTGTCCGCGGCCAGCAAAAGGTTTTTGAAACCGCCGAAGCTCGCGACTACCTGCTTGCCATCCCCCTCGCAGGCATCCTCGGATTTCTGGGGGGGCTAATCGTTCCTAATTTGTCTTTTTTTGTCTTCTTTATCTCCCCAGCCGCTGGAGCCATTTTCGCCGAGATCATCCGGCGCGTCCTCCAAAAGCGACGCAGTAAACGGCTTTTCCAACTTATTGCCGTTGCCGTATTCCTGGGCGGGATGCTCCCCTCTTTGAGTACCCTGCTTTTCCCCCTTTGGGCCATCCTAATGGGTGAGCAGGTCGCCAGCTTCCTGGCTGGCGTTGGCTTTAGCCTGCTCTGGCAGGGCATCTACGCTTTTATGGTGTCATCCACCGTTTACTACCGCCTGGCCGGTATCCAAATCTGACGCCCCTTTTTCGTTTTCCTCAAGCTTCCACATGCTCACCGAACTCCGCATTCATAACTTCGCCATCATTGACCATCTCGAACTTCGCTTCGACACCGGCCTGATCACCTTTACCGGCGAAACCGGCGCGGGCAAATCCATCATCATCGACGCGATTGAAGCCCTTTTGGGCGGACGTATTGATGCCACCTGGGTTCGTGCCGAAGCGGACCGCGCGGTGGTGGAAGGCGATTTCTCCATTCCCCTCGCAGTACGTGACGCCGTCCACGAAATTCTCCTCCGCGAAGAACTCCTTGACGAGGCTGAGTCTCACGAGGCCGGGCCTTTTGACGCCCAGCCTCTCACCCTCACGCGCGAAATCCGTTTGCACGGGCGCAGTCTTGCGCGCGTCAATGGGCGCACGGCCAACATTAGCCTGCTTCGCGAATTGGGCGAATACCTGGTCGATGTCCACGGACAATCCGAACACCTTTCCCTGCTCCGTGTGCGCGAACACCTACGCCTGCTCGATGGGTACGCGGGGGTAGATGCCCCCCTGTCCGCTTACCGTACAACCTATAACACGCTCCGAAAAGTCCAACACGATCTCCACACCCTCCGCGAAGCCGAACGTGACGCTGTTCGCCGCGCCGAATTCCTCACCTACCAGATCGAAGAAATTGATTCAGCCCGTTTAAAGCCTGGGGAAGAAGAAGACCTCAAACAGGAACGCACCCGCCTTGCCAACGCCGAATCGCTGGCGACCCTGGCCCAACAAAGCCTGTTTCTCCTGGATGAAGGCGACCCAGAAACCCAGCCCATTACCGATCAGTTGGGGCTGGTTGTCCAATCGCTGAGCCAATTGGGGCGTACAGATCCCTCTCAGGCCGGGTTGGGTGAACGCGTCACCGATCTGTTCGAGACCCTCACCGATCTTGCGCGTGACCTGCGCGATTATCTGGAAACCATCGAATTTAACCCCCGCCGCCTTGAGCAAGTAGAAGAACGCCTCGATCTGCTCCACAACCTCAAACGTAAGTATGGCCCCACGCTTTCCGCCGTGCTCGAATTTGCCGCCAAAGCCAAGGCCCAACTGGATGACATCACCCACGCGGAAGAACGTCAAGCCGAACTTGAAAAACAGCAAGCGATGCTTCTTCTCGAACTCGGTCAGCGAGGGCAGACGCTTTCTGCCGCCCGGCGCAAAGCCGCGACCCAAATGGGCCGCGCTATCGAAAATGAATTGAACGACCTTCGTATGTCCGGGGCGCGGTTTGAAGTGGATTTTCAACTTTCCCCCGATCCTCTTGGGGTCCCGCTTGAGGATGGTTCCAGGGTAGCCTTTGGTCCGCAGGGGTTGGAAACCGTACAATTTCTCATTGCGCCCAACCCCGGCGAAGGCCTCAAACCCCTGGCAAAAATCGCCTCCGGTGGTGAAACCTCGCGGCTGATGCTGGCTCTCAAAAATGTTCTCGCGAAAGCCGATCATACACCCACACTGATCTTTGACGAAATCGATCAGGGGATCGGGGGCCGCGTGGGGACCGTGGTCGGGCAAAAGCTCTGGCAGTTGGGGCAACAGCATCAGGTCTTGTGCATTACCCATCTCCCGCAGTTGGCCGCGTTTGGTCAGCAACATTATCGCGTCCAAAAAGCGGTGTTGGATGGCCGCACGTCTACCGTTGTGGAGCCTTTGGATGGCAGTAAGCGCCTGACCGAACTGGCCCAGATGATGGGGGATGTTAGTGATGGGACACTGCAATCTGCCCAAGAGATACTGCTTGGTGCGAGAAATATGATGAAAGATTAGAAAAAGAGCCGAGTTTAGAAACTTGGCTCTTTTTTTCTCATTTTTCCAATAAAAGTTTTGTGAAATTTCGTTTATTAAGAATAAGAGGTTGGAAATGCCAGGAACACGTAGGGGAAAGGTGCGACGCACCAGGAGGGATGAAATCAAGTGCGTCGCACCTGGCTGTTTTGCACGCGTAAGCTTGTGTTTTGGACGCTAGGGGTGTTCCGAAACTTGAAGTGCCCGGAAACTAAATTCCTGTGAGTTTCCGGGCACTTGATTCTTGGTAGGGTGCTGTGAAGGGATGAAGGTGTTCCCGTTTTGCGATGGCTTTTGAATAGGCAGAGTGTTGAAGGGGTTGGTAAACGCGGTTTTTGGGGTTTGCTGTGTGCAAACTTGGAAAAACCATCTTTACGGTATGGGAAGTCTTCTCAATTATTAAGGTTTTTGACATAAAAATTAAATATAATTGGCGGATGAGGCAATGTTATGTTTGAAAAAGTCGAAGTTTTTGTGTTTGATAACTTACAAATGATATTTGATCAGTTTGGGTGGTGGGGGGTGATGGTTTTGATGGCTTTTGAAAATACGACCGGGATCACACCGAGCGAGGTGCTGTTGGGGTTGGCCGGGTGGATGCTGATCGAGGCGCATGGTCTGCCGTTTTCGTTTGTGTTTGTGGGCGGGTTATATGCCGCTCTGGGTTCGTTGGTTGGATCGTCGCTGACCTATTGGCTGGTACGTCTTGGGGGACGCCCACTTGTGGAGCGGGTCGCACGCGGGGTGCGGTTCCCGCGCGGGCATCTGGACCGGACTGAGATCCTGTTCCAACGCTGGGGGGTGAAGGCGGTCTTTTGGGGGCGGGTGATTCCGGGGGTACGGGTGTTGATCACCATTCCTGCTGGATTGACGAGAATGGATTATCCAACGTTTGCTGGGGTAACGTTTGCCGGGGCGTATTTGTGGTGTACGATTCTGTTGGGGGTGGGGTATGTCTTTGGGCACGAATGGCCACTCGTGAGTGAGATTCTGTATCAATTTGCGCCGTATTTGTTGGGGGTGTTCTTTTTGGCGATGCTTGTCGTTGGCGGTTGGCTGTATTGGATGCAACTCCATAAAGTTTTGCGGGCGACCCCGATGGCAAGTATGGATTGATGGGGAATGTCTGCTCGGCGTGTGGTATGGTGAAGAGGGGGGGACTAATCGAGTTTGGGCGGGGTGATGGGCATGACGGCGAGGTATGGGTGTCCATACAAGTCAAAGTTTACAAAGCCGATATAGATGGAGTAAATTTGACAACTTTCCACTGACTGGCAGTGAAGGGCCATAAAAGAAGAAAGGAGATATTGTTCGGTGGGGTCTCCCAGGGAATCCACCCAAAATTCGGCGGCCCAGTGATGACTATAAAATCGGTTGTGAACGCGTTGTTCGCTGGGATTTCCGTTCGGATTCCATTCCCGGATTCTTGGTAAGGAGAGCGCGCCTTGATATTGCCATTGCTCATTGATCCATTGGAGGTATGAGGTGGTGCCAAAGGTGAAAAACAGGTATTGTTGCCCGTTGAATGTCACGAGGTTGGGCGATTCGGGCCAGTAGTTTGCGGGGGTCTCTGCCCAGTGCTCTTCGGCATTAAAAATGGTTTGTTTTTCCCCGGTGAATAAATTTTGCATTTGTATTTTGGGCTTGAGGGCGTCTGTGTAAAAAATCTGTTCGTTATGGACAAAGGGATCGCGCCCGTTTTCGATCACGGTGGAGGCCCCTTCAAGGGTGAGGGCAGGCATTTGGGAGGCTGTGGAAAGGTAGATTTCTTGTTTTCCGTGGGTGCGGCATTCGTTCGTGCGTGGCTTGCCAAACAGGGTGAAGTAAAACCAGTAACTGTCTGCTTGTTTAAATAAATAGGGGGCGGATAACCTGCAAAAGTCATCCGAATCCAAGAGGTTAAACGCGGGGTTTAGAAAGCCTGGGGCTTCTTGAAATTGATCGAGCACCAGGGTTTTTGTGGCGGTTGTGGTGAGTTGGAAGGTGTATTGTTGGTATGTGAGGGGGGGCAAATCTCCCCACATGCTTAGTAAGTAGTATTTTTTGTCTTCTAGTTTCAGGATGGTGTGATCTTTTCCGTGTTCAATGCCGGTAAAGACAAAATCGCCTCTTCTGATCAGTTTTGCAACTGGGCCTACCCATGCGGTGGTGTTGATTTGGTAGTATAGGTCCAGATTTTTTTCGACCCCGATATGTTCATATTGCAGATCATCCCATAAATACTGGACATCCAGGATTTGCATTTCCCAATAAAGCCGTGCGTAGGCCGCTTCGTGGGAAATTTCCACCACGCGCCAGCGCGCGACTGCTTCGCCGGGGCGAAAGTCGGAGGAGGTGGCTCCTGATCGGTTGACATAAATATAGGCGCCCTCTGTGGGCGTGTATCCCTCTGTACGTGTGTTTTCGGTTTGTCCTGCCGGGGCGTGCGCGAGGCCATAGTAGATCCCCTCACCTGAAAGCTCTACTTGGGCATAAAAATGGTGATTGGGGTTAATTGTTGGGGAAAGGGAGGTTTCGTATATGTTCCAAAGGGATAAAGGGCGCAAAGGATCGATTTGGTAGCTGGTTGGTTTGTTTGCGAATAAGCGGATGGATTGGATATTTTGGTAGCCAAATACACAGGTGGTGAAATTAAACACTTCGGTCCCTGCGTAAAGAATGTCTTCGTTTTCTTGTCCGCACTGGTCTGAATGGCCGGAGGCAAAGGTTATGAATGGCGGGCCTTGAAACGCCTCCTGATTGGCCTCGATTTGTAAAGAAGGGGTTGCTAGGGGGAGAGGTGTAGGCGTTACGGCCTGAATGACGGGCGATGGTGGGGGTTGGGTGGAGGTGCGCGGGGGAGGTGGGATCAGGACAACATACCCCCATCCGCCGAGAAAAATACCAAGAAGAATGACAAAAAATAAAAAAATCTTTGAGAGAGGAGGTTCTTCCATATCATGGATGGATAGCACAGGCAGGGGATTTATTTGATCCCAAAAAGGGGGCAGATTAGCTCAAATACAATGCGTGTACCGCCAATATTTTAGCATGAGGATCAGATTCATCCCCCTGGGTTGAATCTTTCCCGCCTGGGAGCGTGAAGGCGTTTCGCTTGGGGGCATATGTAAAATGTACCCCCAAGCAGAATGGCCCTGTTTTCCGAGGGCGGGGCTTTTTTTCGTTGTGAGGGCGAGGAAGGGGCGAAGGTTACAGGGGGGGCGTGGTCACTTGGCTAACTCTAATGTCAGGTATAAATCAGCCTGAAAAGCGGTCATTGAGTCATTGAGAATATCGAAAAGTGGCACGGGGGGAAAGGTGGCGCGCCCTTGTGTGATGGTCATGCTTTCGGCATATGTGCCCCAGTGGAGGTGGGCCGATAGCGGAGGCGGGTTAAGCGGTGTCAGACCATGAAGGGAGACGTTCATGGCAAGTTGTAATTCGTCTGGTTTTTCGCCTTGTTGTGCGGCTTCTAAAAATACAAGAAATTGAGTTTCGTCCAGATTTACTTGATCACGCACGAGGACGAACCACGGATCTTCCAAATTTGCTTCGCCGCGATAGGTGGGTTCTAGGCCGGGGGCGAGGAATAAGGCGTTTAATTGGGCAACGTTTTGATGCCAGGTTATCTTCCAGCGGTCGGCGAGGCGTTGAAGGAGGGGGGATTGAGGGGGCGGTGGCACAAAAGAGGG
>JABWBV010000509.1 GCA_013359445.1 Anaerolineales bacterium
CTATCGTCAACCAGATCACCACCCTTGCCCGCCTGGAAACGGCTTCTGTTGAATTAGAAAAAATCATCACTGCCGAGCGCAACCAGGATGTGTTTTGGGGGGCATTGGGTGAATCTATGATTTTTGTGGCCCATGGCAAAGTGGTAGCCGGGGTAGATTTTGCACTAATGGAAACGGCCGATTTACAAGTAGTAGACCCCGATACAGTTTGGATACACCTGCCCGAAGCCCAAATTTTTGCCGACTTGCCTGTGCTAGACAACGCCCAATCCTATGTGGCCGACCGTGACACGGGCTTGCTTGCTAGTGCGGATCCCCAGTTAGAGACACAGGTACGCCAGCAAGCCGAGATCGTCATCCGCGAAGAGGCCATGGGGACAGACCTACTCCAGCAAGCCAACATCAACGCCCAAACCTATATGCGCGACTTTTTGAATGGGCTAGGTTTTGAAAACGTGGTTTTTTACACCGAAACCCCACCCACCCCACCCCCCTTTGAGCCGGAGATTCCCAAAGGGTATGTAACAACTACACCAGCCCCATAGGAGAGGAGAAAGTAAATAGTGAACAGTGAACAGTGAACAGTGAACAGTGAACAGTGAACAGTGAACAGCGAACAGTGAACAGTGAACAGTGAACAGTAGACAGTGAACAGTAGACAGTGTTTTATAGATGGCTGATAACTTTACAAGGGGGACAGAATGAACACACAACCAATTTATAAATCACCAGCCGGCGAGCAAGTGGTGATGGAGTTGTATGAGAGATTGTTAGGGCGATGGTCTGTGCCTTGTGAGACCTTGTATGTCTCTACACGGCATGGGCAGACGTTTGTGGTGGTGAGTGGCGATAAATCGCGGCCGCCGTTGGTGCTGTTGCATGGGGCGGGCAGTAATTCGGCTATTTGGGCGGGGGATGCGGCAGAATACGGCCGTTTTTTCCATATCTATGCTGTTGATTTAATCGGCGAGCCGGGCAAGAGCGCCCCAAACCGCCCACCCTGGGAGAGCGCGGCTTATGCCGAATGGCTGGAAGATGTGTTAAATGAACTAAAAATTGATAAAACCACGCTGGTAGGAATTTCTCAAGGGGCCTGGACAGCTTTGAAGTTTGCCGTTTATGCGCCACAGCGTGTAGAAAAGCTGGTTTTGATCTCTCCTGGCGGCATTGTGCCAGACAAATTATCCTTTTTGTTGCGAGCCATCCCCTTATCGTTGCTGGGGCAGTGGGGGACACGGCGTATGATCCGAATGCTCTTTGGCAGCCAGCCAATCCCAGAGGGTGTAGAAGAAGTTGTTATGACAATTACCAACAACTTCAAGGGGCGGATGGGGATTTTGCCCATTTTTACCGATGAGGAAATCGGCCGTTTAACGATGCCTGTTCTTTTGTTGGGTGGAGATCAGGATGTGATGCGCGATCTTGCGGCCATAACATCCCGCATGAAACAAAAATTGCCGCATCTAGTTGTGAACATCATTCAGGGAGGCGGTCATGCTTTGCTCAACACCGTTCAGCCTGCAATGAAATTTTTAACAGCTGAAAATGGGTATTAGAAATTAGATATTGGCAGGTTTCTTAGGCTAAAAGCTATTTTCGGAGGATTTTAACGATGAATTTTGCGTATAACGATTGGGTGACAATATCAGGTGGTCAGGTGGTGTTAGAGGCAGGTGGGTATTTGCCCCAACCAACCGCTTTTGAGGTAGAGACATTTGCCATAGACCGCTATCCAGTGACAAACGGCCGTTTTGCCGCTTTCATTGTCAATGGGGGGTACACCAACCCAGGATGGTGGTGCCAGGATGGTTGGAAACTGAAGGAAAAGGAACAGTGGACTGAGCCAGCTTACTGGCGCATGGCAGACTGGAACCGCCCAGATCATCCAGTGGTAGGTGTCTCCTGGTACGAGGCGATGGCCTTTTGCCGTTGGTTGAGCCATCTGAATGGTCAGCCCATCACCCTGCCCACCGAACAACAATGGCAGCGTGCTGCCCAGGGAGAGGATGGACGGGAATACCCCTGGGGGAACCAAAACCCACATGCTGGTTTGTGTAATTGGGAACGCACAGTAGACGAAACCACCCCTGTTGCGGCATACCCGGCCGGGGCCAGCCCGTTTGGGGTGATGGACATGAGTGGCAATGTGTGGGAGTGGTGTCAGGATTGGAAGGGCCCTTACGAGGAAAGCGCAGAGCCAAATCCTAAGGGGCCCCCTACAGGAGATTATCGCGTTTTGCGGGGCGGTTCCTGGTACGTCGACTATAGGAGCAGCCGCGTTTCCCTCCGGATCAACTTCGATCCGTGGAGCGGGTACGACTTCATCGGTTTCCGCCTCAGCCAGGACTCAAAATAACCCTTTGCACTTTTACCCTTTTACCCTTTGAAATTTTATCTTTGGGGAAGGGTGGAAGGCGAAGAAGCGGACCGTTTTGCGGGGCGGTTCCTGGAACAACAACAATAGGAACAGCCGCGTTTCCAACCGGAACAACAACAATCCGAGGAACAGGAACAACAACAACGGTTTCCGCCTCAGCCAGCACTTACCGCAGCGCCAGTAGCTGTCCGCCGGCTGTAGTGTTACATGGTGTAACACATCTTTCCTGATATGTTACAAAAATGCAGAAAATGTAACATGTTGATTTAAAACAAAAAATTTTAAATACCACAAAAAGTAGGAAATTTCTGGAAAAAACTTAAATTGGGCTTTTGTTTGACCTGAAAAAAGGCTAATGAATCACAAAGAGCTTCCAAAAACCTTTGCCGAGTTTTTCGCAGGGATTGGGCTGATGCGCATGGGGCTGGAGAACGCAGGCTGGAACCTCCTTTTTGCCAACGATATCGACCCTGCCAAACAGTCAATGTACGAGGAGCATTTTCAGGATGAAACCTCGCACTTTGTATTGGGAGATATCCACGCGCTCAAAGGCAGGGATATTCCCGACGTTAGCCTTGCCACGGCTTCTTTTCCTTGCACCGACCTGTCGCTTGCGGGCAGGCGGGAAGGTCTCTCCGGTAGCCAGTCTTCCGCATTTTGGGGCTTTATCCAGGTTCTGGAAGACATGGGGGAAAGAAGGCCGCCAATGGTGCTGCTGGAAAATGTGGAAGGGTTCCTCACCTCCCACGGAGGGAAAGATTTCAAGGAGGCTTTACTTGCGCTGAATGAATTGGGCTATGCGGTTGACTCTTTCCTGGTCGATGCATCCCGGTTCGTGCCCCAAAGCCGGGTCAGGCTGTTTATCGTCGGGCATCAGGCGCCCAATACCTCTGTTTTTCAGGAGCAGAGATCCTTCTATCAAAGCGAAGTCAGGTCTGAAAAACTGGCCAACTTCATCTTGCTGCATCCTGAGATCAACTGGTCGGTGCGTGATTTGCCCCCGCTTCCGCGCAGGAGGTACGACCTTTCCGCTATCGTCGATAATACCGGCGATGATTCGGAGGAATGGTGGAATGAAGACCGGGTTGCGTATTTCCTGAACCAAACCAGCGCCAAACACCGGGCTGTGATCGATCATTACCTGCCTCAGAACGATTATTACTACCTGACCGCCTTTCGCAGGGTGCGCAATGGAAGGTCTATGGCCGAGATCAGAGCCGACGGCGTGGCCGGTTGCCTTCGCACGCCCAAGGGTGGCAGCGCCCGCCAAATCCTGGTAAAAGTCGGGAAAGGAGAAGTGCGGGTGCGTTTTCTGTCGCCCCGGGAATGCGCCAAATTGATGGGCGCCGGCGATTACCAGATATCCTGCAGCGCGAACCAGGCCTTGTTTGGCTTTGGCGATGCCGTCTGCGTGCCGGTGGTGGAATGGATCGGCAAGAATTATCTCAATCCGCTATTGAAAGAATTGGGAGAGTCCCTGCAACCCGCTTCTGATGGAGTCAGAAAACAAATATCTGCAAGCATTTAAAGAGTGGTACGACTCTCTGAAAGTCGTAAAGGCCAATAAAGGGCCGGCCAATGGTACCCTGGCAGCTTCGCTGGTGGTGCTGGACCGGCTAAAAGCCAACTATTCGCTTGACCTGAGCGAGCAGGTAGCCCCGAGGGGAACCCAGATCAAGGGGGCCAGCGGCGGTAAGGTGGCGGAAATTCTAAAGAGTTTTGGCGAATTGAGGCCCTTCTCCAAAGAGGGCGGACGAACCAATCGCGGTGGCCTGAGCGAGGTGAAATCGATGTTGGACGCCCTTGGCGAAATGGAGTTGGATCGGCTTTCCATTGAGGAGAGGAACTCATCGCTTCACGCTTTTCAGTCGTTTATCGTCGACCGTATCAAGGACTACCACAACAGGCAAAAGATCAAATTTTCTTTTGATCCGAAATTGACCACCTGGCAAATGATCGCACAGCTTCTCGAAACAGCGAAAGAGGAGGGGAAAGCGGGGCCGGTAGCCCAGCATTTGGTTGGGGCCAAGCTCCAGTTGAGATTCCCGGATATCGCAATCCAGAACGAATCTGCCTTCACCGCCGACCAGCAGACCAAGCGGCAAGGCGACTTCTTTGTGGGGAACACAGTGTTCCACGTTACGGTGGCGCCAATGCAGGGCGTTTTTCAGAAATGCCAGGAAAACCTGGCCGATGGATTAAAGGTTTATCTTTTAGTGCCCGACTCAAAGCTGGCCGGAGCCAGGCAGGTAGCTGAAGAATTTGCCGGAAAGCAGATTGCGGTTGAATCGCTGGAATCTTTCATTTCCCAAAATCTGGAGGAGGCGAGCGTTTTCACCGCCGATAGACTGGCCGCCAAATTGAGCGCTCTTTTGCAAATCTATAACCTGAGGGTGGACGATGTGGAGACGGACAAATCCCTCATGATCGAACTTCCCTCCAACCTGACCTGATCATGTCAGATACCTTCACTCCCGAACAACGCAGCGAGATCATGCGCAAGGTGAAATCCCGGCGCAACCGCTCCACGGAGTTGAAACTGATCGAATTCTTCAAGTCGCATGGTATCAAAGGCTGGCGGCGCAACTATCCACTCCCCGGCAAGCCAGACTTCGTCTTCCCCAAACAACGCATCGCCGTCTTTGCCGACGGCTGCTTCTGGCACGGCCACGACTGCCGCAATACCAAACCCGCCCAAAACAAATCCTATTGGGACGCCAAACGCGCCCGCAACCAGGAGCGCGACCGGCTGATCACCGAGCTCCTGACGAAGAAGGGGTGGAAGGTGGTGAGGGTTTGGGAGTGTGAGGTCAAAAAGCAGGCGTTGATTGAAAAGTTTCGTTTTTTATTTCCGTCTTAACTCTTTACCAATCAAACATCTCATCAGATAGATTCTGCTTTTCCTTCCTTTCTTTTTCTGCCTCCTCAGCAAGATTATTTCCTTTAATAATACTTGATTTGATAATACTTGGGAGATTTAATCCGCTAAAATGCGCCATATCAACTTTAGT
>JABWBV010000510.1 GCA_013359445.1 Anaerolineales bacterium
CCCATGCGCGTGCATCGCCACCAACACGTCAAACTCCCGCACCATCTCCGGGGCAAAGGGCTGATCCCGGCGGGGCACGCGGGCCTCAGGCGGGATGCGGGTTTGGCGGTCGGCGGCAATATCTTTGTACTTGTCGGGCAACCCCTGGGCGACCGGGTCAATCACCGTCGCCTGCCACCCGTCCGCTTGCAGAAGATACGCCAGCAACCCCTTCCCCCCGCCCACATCCGCCAAACGTCCGGGTTCGAGATGGGTGGTGATCCATTCGTGCAAAAGTTGAAAACGGAACTTTTTCATCCGGGGCAATTCCCGGCGGGCGGACGTGATCAACCCGGCGAAGGCGGGCGACGCCGCCAAAACGTCATCCGTTAACCCCGCGCCCTCGTGCCCCCCTTCCCCCTCTGCGCGGGACACCGCGCCCTGTACGCGGGTAAACAATTCGGCCTTTTCCCGACGCTCTTTGCGTTTGCTCATAACCCCAACTGCGCCCGTTGTTCGGCACTCAACTTTTCCGCCGCCTCCCGCAGGGCACTGGCATGGATCGTTTTGCGATGCTCAAGCAGGAACGCCAACACCAGCTCAGGCGCGTTTTGGCTCGTTTCTTTCAACGCCCAGCCGAGCGCCTTCCGCACGTTCGGATCACGCTCCCCCACCAGCCTTTCGCAAATTCGCAGGGTTTCCGCCGGGTAACTGCGCCCTTTGTGATGCAGTTCCGCCCCGTTGGACAGCGCAAACCGCCTCTGCCAGGGATTTTCGGACGCGGTCAGTTTCAGCAATTCGTCCACCAACCCCAAATTCGCCGCCACCATCGCCCCGGTCACATTACTGGCGAGTTGATCGCACGTTTCCCAATTATTGAGCGCACCAATCCAGGGCTGAACCCGCGCCCAGGGAATTTGCGTCACCTTCTTCCCGAACCCGCCCAGGATGAACGTCCCCACCAACATCTCCTCCCGCCACCCGGACGCGCACAATTCATCCATCAGATCGCAGGCCTGTGGGAGCGTCAGGGGATGCGCCGCGCGGAAGGTTTTTGCCAGTTCGCGCAGAGAGGGCACTTTGGCCCCAAGCGTTTTCGCCCCCGGCACCACGCGCAAGAGCTTTTGCGCCGTTTCCGGGTCGGCGAGGGTTTGGATTTGGGCATGGAGAAATTCGTATTCGTTGGACATTCTATTTCACCGAAATTACGTGCCCCGGAGCAATTTTCACCAGCACGTCCGGGGTGAGTTCAAAGACGGCGTTGGGAGTCCCCGCCGCGGCCCAAATCACCTCGTATTGCAATAAATCTTCGTCCACAAACGTCTCCAGCGGGTTCGCATGCCCGACCGGGGGCACGCCGCCGATCACAAACCCGGTCTGTGCGCGGACAAAATCCGCGTCCGCTTTCCCAATGGGTTCGCCGAGCCGCTCGCCGATCTGTTTTTCGTTGACCCGATTCGGGCCACTGGCGATAACGAGGACCGCTTTCCCCGACTGGCTTTTGAAGATCAGGGATTTGGCAATTTGCCCGACCGTACACCCGACCGCGGCCGCGGCTTCGACGGCGGTGCGGGTGCTGGCGGGGAGTTCAACGACGTGCAGGGTCACGCCGAATTGGTTGAGGGCGTTTTGGACTTTTTGGGCGGAGGGACTGAGCATAGAATTGTGAATAGGGAATGGTGAATGATGAATTGTGAATATGGAATGCGGGGAATGTCTGAGCGCCAGGATTGGGGGAGTATATCACATCCAAAATCTGCTAAAATCCAAACCATGCCCAGCCCCCAAAGTATCCCCTTTCGTTTCGCCATCCGCCTCAGCGGCATCCTGATGAATTGGACTTCCACGTCCGTACCGCGGTTTCGGAAGTTCTCCCGTGCGGGATCGAATCGTCCGATTTTGCCTCCCGGCGTGCGGATGGAGCAGGTTATCGCAAACGGCGTCCCGTGCGAGTGGCTGTTGCCGGACGGTGCGCCGGAACCGGTCATTTTGTATCTGCACGGGGGTGGGTGGGTGTTGGGGTGGTACAACAATCATCGCTGGATGGCGGCGCATCTCGGACAAACGGCGGGGTGTCGCGTGTTGGCGGTGGATTACCGCCTCGCGCCCGAACATCCCTTCCCCGCCGCGTTGGACGATTGTGTGGCCGCGTATCGCTGGCTGTTGAACAACGGCGTCCCACCCGCACAGATCATCATCGCCGGGGATTCTGCGGGCGGAAATTTGACGCTCTCCACCGCCCTCGCCCTGCGCGACGCGGGAAATCCGCTCCCCGCCGGGTTGGTGTGCCTCTCGCCGATGACGGATCTGGCCTGCACCGGGGAGACGTTTGCAACGCGATTCGACCCGTTGATGTCCCCCGCCTTCGCCACGCGACTGGCCGGGCACTACGCCGGACAAACCCCGCGTCGTCACCCGCTCCTCTCGCCCCACTACGCCGACCTGCACGGCCTCCCCCCCCTGCTGATCCACGTCGGGGAAGATGAATTGCTGTTGAGCGATGCCACCCGGCTGGCGGACAACGCCCGCGCGGCAGGGGTGGATGTGCGGCTGAACGTTTGGGCGGGGATGTGGCACGTGTTTCAGATGTTTGTGCCCTATCTGCCCGAGGCACAGGAGGCGATGGCAGAGATGGGCGCGTTTGTAAAACAGACCGTAGCCTAGCCCCTTGTGGGCGGGAGTGCGCGGCGCGTTACCGCACCCTTCGACTTCACTGGTTAAGAACCCTTCGCGCGATTGGGTAGGTTCCCGTTCCGCTCAGGGTGCTACAACGAAATCTGCCTGGAAAAAGAGGCTTAGAAAAGTTTGTAGTGGCGATTTCAATCGCTCAAACACCGGGCGTTAACGACTGAAGTCGTCACAACCCACTTCACTTCTACAATCCTTATGAATCATTCTCGCATCAACACCAACGGCATTACCCTCCACGTCGCCCAAGACGGCCCGGAAACGGGCGAACTGATCATTCTTCTCCACGGCTTCCCCGAATTTTGGTACGGGTGGCGCAGGCAAATTCCCGCGCTGGCGGGGGCGGGGTACCGCGTGTGGGTTCCCGATCAGCGCGGGTACAACGAAAGCGACAAACCCCAGGGCATCGCCGCGTATGCGATCGACAAACTTTCCGCGGACGTGATCGGGTTGATGGACGCGGCGGGGGTGGAGAAGGCGACCGTCGTCGGGCACGATTGGGGCGCGGCGGTCGCATGGTGGACGGCGATGACGTACCCCGACCGGGTGGCGAAGTTGATCGTGTTGAACGTCCCGCACGGGTCGGTGATGCAGGCGTTTTTGCGGAAGAATCTGGGGCAATTGTGGAAGAGTTGGTATATTTTCTTCTTCCAAATCCCCTGGCTCCCCGAAAAACTGATGGGGCTGAACCACTGGCAGGCGGCGGCGCGGGGGTTGGCGGGGAGCAGTCGCCCCGGCACGTTTTCCGAGGCCGATCTGGCCCAGTACCGGCAAGCGTGGAGCCAACCGAAAGCGTTCACTTCAATGATCAACTGGTACCGCGCGCTGATCCAAAAACCGCCCCAAACCCCCGCCAATATGCGGATTCACGTCCCGACGCTGGTGCTTTGGGGGGCGCAGGACAAATTTCTCAGCCGGGAGATGGCGCAGGAAAGTATGGCCTATTGCGATGACGGGCAGTTGGTATATTTTGAAGAGGCCACGCATTGGGTTCAGCACGAGGAAGTCACAAAAGTGAATGAATTAATCCTTCATTTTTTGATCCACCAAGGGCACGAAGCACACGAAGGAAAAGAAGAATTTTAAAAACTTCGTGTGCTTGGTGTCCTTGGTGGATCGAATTACTTAAAAAGGACTTTGTATGATCGTCATTGACCCCTATCACCCCGAATGGCCCGCCGAGTTTGAAACGATCCGGGCGGATTTGGCACGCGTGTTGGGGGCACGCGCCGTGCGGATAGACCATATCGGCTCGACCTCGGTGCCCGGACTGGGGGCGAAGGATGTGATTGACATCCAGATCACCGTCCGCGCCTGACCGAGGACGTGCGCGAAGACCTGATGCGCGCGGGGTACGGCTTTTTCCACGCGTACAACCGCGACCATGTCCCGCGCGGCGAGCCGGAAGACGAACAACTTTGGCGGAAGTTTCTGTTCAACCAGAAGGAAGGTCATCGCCGCGCGAACATCCACGTCCGCGTGCAGGGGAACCCAAACCAACGCTATCCCCTGCTCTTTCGCGATTACCTGCGCGCGCATCCTATCGCCACCCAAACCACCGAACTGATCAAACAGCAGTTGGCACGCTACCACGCCAATGACGTGGAGGCGTATTACGACATCAAAGACCCGGTGTATGATTTGATTTGGGAAGCGGCGAAGGAGTGGGCGGCGTTCCACGAGGCGCAACCATGAACCGTTTCCCGGTTTGTGCCGTACAGACTTGCCGACTCGCCAACATTGAAGTAAAGTAGATACCTCCGGGAGGGGAATTTTTCAACCAACGATTCGTCATGCAACCGATAACGAATTCTACCGGAGTCCCTCTATGAAAATACGCTTCCTCCCCCTCCTCATGCTTCTCGTCGCGCTGGCGTGCAGTCAAAGTTCCGCCCTCCCCACCCCTACTACGGAACCCATCCCACAAACCATCCCCACCGACCTGCCGACCGCCCTTCCCGCCGTCCCCACCACAGAACCCACGCCCACGGCTGATCCCTTCCCCGGCACCCCGATCACGTTCGGGAACGTCACCCTGGTCATTCCGCCCGGCCTCGCAACTGGCATCCTCGGCACAGAAATCCCCGCCGCGTCAGGCGAAAACGTCGCCCCCTGGGAAATCGCCCCCGCACACATCCAACTCACCCTGGAAGGTTACGCTCTGCAAGATAAATTCCACCAGCCGCGCCTCTTCATTTACCCCGCCGAGGCCTATGCCGCCCTCGACGAAGGCGTTGCCAACAACCTCGCCTTCATCAAAGGGGTATGTTGTCGGGCCTCCAACGTGCCCGACCCCGCTTCCCTGCCCCACATCCCCTTCTTCAACGCCGGGCAAGTCTTCGCCGCCAACATTCAGCTCGTGCCTTTTCAAAACGGCTCAGGCGTGCGATTTCTCACCGAATACGCCCAATACTTCGCCACCGTCAACAACACCGACCTGTTCTACCACTATCAAGGGCTAACTGAAGATGGACAATATTACATTCTCGTCATTCTGCCCGTCACCGCGCCCCTCCTCGCCGCCGATGCCAACCCGGAAAGCGCCGTTCCCGCGGGTGGCGTTCCCCATCCCTCCTTCGACGACCCCAACGCCGACTGGGCAGGCTACTACACCAACATCGCCGCACTACTCGACACCACCGCCCCCAATCTCTTCGGCCCCACGCTAGCCCAACTCGACGCGCTCATCCGCTCGATCCAAATCGCCCCCTAGCC
>JABWBV010000511.1 GCA_013359445.1 Anaerolineales bacterium
CCAACCCCCCGCCTGGGCACGCGGCGCGGTCATCTACCAACTCTTTGTCCGCGCCTTCACTCTCGAAGGCACCTTTGCCGCCGCCACCGAACGCCTCCCCGAACTGCAGGACATGGGCATCGAAATCATCCTCCTCCTCCCCATTCACCCCACCGGGCAGGAACACCGCATCGGCAGTCTCGGCAGTCCCTACAGCATCCGCGACTACCGCGCCCTCGACCCCGCCCTCGGCACGGAAGACGACTTCCGCCACTTCATCGAAACCGCCCACGCCCTCGGCCTGTACGTCCTCATGGACTTCGTCGCCAACCACACCGCCTGGGACAACCCCCTAATCACCGAACATCCCGACTGGTACACCCACAACGTCGCGGGCGACATCATCTCCCCCAACGCCGACTGGAAAGATGTCGCCGACCTCAACTACGCCAGCGATGACCTCCGCGCCTACATGCTCGACACCAGTCTCTACTGGGTCAATGAATTCGGCATAGACGGCTATCGTTGCGACGCTTCCTACCTCGTCCCCAACCCCTTCTGGACAGCCTGGCGCGATGCCCTCAAAGCCGCCCGCCCCGACCTCCTCCTGCTCTCCGAGTCCGACGGCCTCGACCTCTACCGCGCCGGGTTTGAAGTCGCCTACGACTGGGGCACCCGCGACAAATTCGTGCAAGCCCTCCGCGACCCCAACCTCGCCATCGTCCTCCTCCCCCCGATTGCGCGAGAACTGACCGAAACCGACCACCAACTCTGGCGAATGCGCTACCTCGAAAACCACGATCACGACCGCCTCGCCCAAACCACCAACACCCCCGCCCAGCGTGAACTCGCCGCCACCTTCCTCCTCACCCTCCCCGGCCTCCCCCTGATCTACAACGGGCAAGAAGTCGGCCTCACCCAACGCCCCTCCCTCTTCGACGTTGCCAAACTCAACTGGCGGCTCGGCAAAGAAGACCTCCACGCGTTTTACACCACCCTGATCCACCTCCGCCAGACCTCCCCCGCCCTCCGCTACGGCACCCTTGAAATCCTCAAAACTGATCCCCCCTCGGTCATCGCCTACACCCGCACCACCTCCACCCAACGCGTCCTCCTCCTCCTCAACTTCTCCCCCCAACCCGCCCAACTCCCCCTCCCCAACCTGACCACCGGCCAAGACCTCCTCACCGGCGAGACGTTAGACCTCACCGCGGACATACAGTTGGAAGGATATGGCTATTGGTTGCTGGAGATTCCATGAGATTCTATTGAGCAAAATCAACCCCCCTTTGATTGGCATGTAAAAGAAGCTAGATTGTGGTGACAGTCATTATCTTGCCCGTCGTCGTGAAATCGGTTAAAGTTGACTCGCATAACGAATTGAAAAGATTAATCACTCAAAGGAAAAGAGATGCAACAAGTACTAACCACCATCCCAGCCCATTTTGACGGGAAGCAGATTTTATTAGATATAGCTGTTGACTTAAAACCAAATGCTCGTCTCCTCGTCACCGTTTTACCAGATGAGGGATTATATTTACAGCATGTCCGTGAAGCGATGAAAGTTTCCGAACCCACATTTGCCCGGATTTGGGACAACGAGGAAGATGCCGTTTATGACAACCTATAGACAAGGGGATGTTTTATTAGTCCCATTCCCATTCACCGATCAAAGCGGAGTAAAACAGCGTCCAGCAGTGGTATTAAGCGGTGTTGATTACAATCGTACTCACCCTGATCTGATTCTAGCTCCGATCACCAGTCAAGTTACGAACGTGCTAGATGAAATTTTGCTAACGGATTGGAAATCTGCCGGATTACTTAAACCGGGCGCTGTAAAACCAGTTGTTTCTTCATTTGAATTAACTTTGGTTCGAAAACAATTGGGAAAACTCACTGCAAAAGATTTACAACTATTCCGCGCCACCTTCAAACGGATCCTTGAGTTGAAGTAAAGCCGACGCTTTGCTCATCACTCATTACTCATCACTCATCACTTCCCCATGCCCCACGACGACCGCCCCACCGTATACTCCACCTCCTCCGGCGACCTGCGGAAACAACCCCAAAAAGCCTCCTCCTCCCGCTCCCTCCCGCCGAACCAACAAACCGCCTACCTCCACCGCGAATCCAAAGGCCGCGGCGGCAAAACCGTCACCCTCGTCAAAAACCTCACCCTCTCCGCCGATGATCTCAAAGCCCTCGCCACCCAACTCAAACAAGCCTGCGGCACCGGCGGCACGATCAAAGACGGCATCATCGAGATTCAAGGGGATCATCGGGAGAAAATTGCAGGCGTGTTGATCAAGATGGGGTATAAGGCGAAGGTGGCGGGAGGGTAGAAATATTCCCACGCAATAAAACCAAGAATACCCTCGCGCGGTGGTAAAATCAGGGGTTGAAAAACCCCTCTTAGGAGCGAAACACACCCTCATGTCCGAATTCAAAATCCTGCTCACCGACGGCCTCGGCAAAAACGGCCAGGCCATCTTGCGTGACGCGGCTACCGTAGACCTCCAAAACGGCATCTCCGCCGACGATTTACTCAACATCATCGGGGATTACGACGCCCTCATCGTCCGCAGTCGCACCAAAGTGACCGCCAAACTGCTCGCCGCCGCGCCCCGCCTGAAAGTGGTTGGCCGCGCGGGCGTGGGCGTCGATAACATCGACCTCAACGCCGCCCGCGAACACGGCGTCACCATCGTCAACACCCCCGAATCCACCACCATCTCTGTCGCCGAACATACCTTCGCCCTCCTGCTCTCCCTTGCCCGATGTATCCCCACCGCCGACGCCAGCATGAAAGCGGGCAATTGGCTCAAAAACGACCTGCAAGGTGTCGAACTCTACCGCAAAACCCTCGGCATCATCGGGGTCGGGCGCATCGGCAACGCCGTCGCCGAACGCGCCAGCGCCTTTCGAATGCACGTCATCGGCTACGACCCCTACCTCTCCGAAGAACAGGTCCGCACAAACGGTGCCCTCCCCGTCACCCTGCAAGACCTCTTTGCCCAATCCGATTACATCACCCTGCACATCCCCCTCACCGACCAAACCCGCAACATGCTCGACGAAGCCGCCTTCAGTCAAATGAAGCCCGGCGTCCGCCTGATTTGCGCGGCGCGCGGGGGCGTAATTGACGAAACCGCCCTCCTCGCCGCCCTCGAATCCGGGCAGGTGGCTGGGGTCGCACTCGATGTCTTTGCCCAGGAACCCCCTGGCCTGACCCCGCTCGTCGCCCACCCCAAAGTGATCGCCGCCCCCCACATCGGCGCGCAAACCGTTGAAGCCCAAGTCCGCGCCGCCGAAGATGTCGCCCACGAGGTCCTCAATGCGTTGAACGGGGAGACGTTGCGGTGGCGAGTGGTCTAAAAGTAACAAGTAACGCGTAATGAGGATGCTATGTTCATCACGCGTTACGCATGACGGAGCCTCCCATGCGCATGATCAACCTCCAATGGAATGTTGAAAATCAGACCCAATCGCAAACCCTCAAAGCCGAAGGAGAAATCACCATTGGCCGCAAAGTAGATTGCACCGTCTCCATTCCCCACCAAACCGTCTCCCGCCAGCACGCCGCCCTCATCCCTCGCGAGCAAGACATCCTGCTCCGCAACCTCAGCGAGACCAACCCCATTTCGCTCACCGGGGGGCGCGTGCTTTCTGCCGGGCAGGAAACCCCGCTCGAAAACGGCGACGTGTTCGTGCTCGGTAAAGTCAACATTCGTTTTTCCATCACCGAACTCAAAGCGAAATTCTCCTTCAAAGTCAAATGCACTGGCTGTGGCAAAGTCGTCGATACAACCATGACCGACTGCCCCTGGTGCGGCACCTCCCTGGCCTTTGGCGAAACCTTCATTGGAAGGTAGACTGCAAAACGTAGAATGTAAAAGTAGAAGAAACCCTTTTAAATTGACAATTTTCGTAACAACTCAGATATATAACGAGAGCATCCTGAGCGGAGCGGTAAACGGCCCATGTCTTCGTTTTACTTATGTCTAGCGCAGTCGAAGGATGCGAGTCCAGCTGAGTAGTTACCAATTTTCGATCATTGTCAATTCTCCCCTCCCTTATGCCCCTCTCTCTCCGCCTCTCCTGGGAAGACCCAATCACTGGCGAACAACGGGAATTTGCCGGAAACCTCCCCATCACCATTGGGCGGGATGTTTCCAACACCATCGCCCTGCCCAGCACCACCATCTCCCGCCAACACGCGCGGCTGGACGCCGAAGGCGAGGCCATGGTGATCCGCGACCTCGGCAGTACAAACGGTATTCTGATCAATGGGCGGCAGGTGCGTCAGGCGCATCTCACGGACGGGGAACTTTTTCAAATCGGCCCCTTCATTTTTAGTGTCCTGCTAGAGACCCCCGCCCCCCCGCCCGAACCGGTTCCAGCCCCGGACAGCCTGCTGATCCGCTGGCGCAAAGCCGACGAAACCACCTCGCAAACCATCAAGGCGAAATTACCCGTGACGATTGGGCGCTCTAGCGATAACAGCCTCTCCCTCGCGGGCGTCAAAGTCTCGCGCCATCATGCTACCATTGATTGGCAAGACGGCGCATGGGTGCTCGTGGACGAAAACTCCACCAATGGCCTCACGCTGAACGGCGAACCCTGCACGCGCGCGGTCCTGCTCCCCGAAAACGAAATCCAGATCGGCGAATTTATCCTCCAGGTTCTGCTTCCCGTGCCCGGCGCGGCGCAAGAAGCCGACACCGTGCGCGAACGTCGCCCCGATGTCCGCGCCACCGATCCGGCTCGGACCGCGGTGGTCCGCGGGGGCGTGGAAGAATCCGAACACGGCGGGATGCTGGCGGACGCCGCGCGCGTGTTTCCCCCGCCCCTGTTCGAGCAGTATCAGATCATTCCCCTGGCGGTACTCCAAAAATTGCCCTATCCGCTCGAGGAAACGGTGTACCTCACCATTGGCGGGGGGATGGGCAGTTTTGCCTGGGTGGATACGCTGGCGATCTGTGGGGTGAAGCCCAACCAAATCGTGGCCCTGGGGGCAGAACCCCAACCGCACACCCGCCTCCAACGGCTCGCCTCCAACGCGCAAATTACCCCCGACCAACGCCTGCGCTCCAACACCGACGCCTGCCCGGACAATATTTGGGGTTGGCCGGGGTACGCCGGGCGCGAGGCTTGGCGGGAACTCCGCACGGGGAACCTGACCCGCGCGGCCCGCATTGCCTGGCAACTCTTTGGGGAACCGAACCTCGCGGAAACCTATACCCCCCGCGCGGGGGACGTGTTTGCAGGGGTGGCGCGCGAAGCCGCGCGGATCGGGTGGGAGCGGATTTGGCGGTTTGGGCGGGTGCGTGCGATCCGCAAAACGGATGATGAACGCTATGTGGTGGCTTATTCGCAAACGCGCCCCGGTGAGGGGCGG
>JABWBV010000512.1 GCA_013359445.1 Anaerolineales bacterium
CAGGGTGCGGACGAGGGGGGCGGCTTGTTCGGAGTGGCGACGATAACAAAAAACGACGCGCAAGGCGGCGCGGACGCAGAGGACTTTCCAGAGGGAGTAGGCGATGCGGGCGTCGTTGGGACTGTTTTCGAGTTCAAAGATGGCGATGGGGAAGGGCCAAACCTGGGGTTGGGTGGGGGTGGGGTCAAACGCGGTGACATCCAGGGTGAGATATTCTTCCCGGACTTCGGGCAGATGGGGGAGGGGATGGCCTTTGGCGGCGGCGAGCCACCCCATGTCCTGGCATGTGGCAACCACGACTCCGGTGAGGGCCTGCGTCCAGTCTCGCAGTTGGCCGTGGAGGGCGGCGATGCGGAGGGGTTCGGCGTTTTCGTGGGTCTGGAGGCGGGTGAGGAAGGTGGTTTTCCACAAGAAAGATTTTTCCATTATTAAATCATCAGAAATATGGAAGGTTATTTTTCTATCAAATTGCCTATGCTATGAAATACATTAGCTAATTTTGAGCGAAATGGTGTTTCTAAAATCGTTTCTTCAATTGGTTTTGGTAATTTTGCCGAATTTGAATAATCACAACTTAATCTACTGAAACATTCTCCAATTTCCATTCTTTCACAGATTCTGTCCCAAGTAGTAAATTCTTCATCATAATCACCGGGAAGTTTCTCATTTATTGTTGAGAGAAGTTTAAATCGAAAAAGGTCAAAGGCAGTTCGATACATTTTGGCATAATTCCTCGCGAGTGGTAAGGAAAATCTGTAAAAGACATAAAACAACACAAAAGAAATGACAGCCAAAGTAAAAAAATGAGTTACCAACTTGAATTGGTTCAGAAATAAAATTACCATGACAAGGGATAATCCTGAAAACAGCAATGCTAACAAGGAGAAATTTAACAACAGAAACATTTGATTGTTTACTTCATCAATTTTCTCGTAATTCTCTTTGGGAATAACATGAACCAGTCTTGGCCAGATTGCTATTGCATTAATACCATAACTTCTACACGAATACTCAGCCGCCCTTAATATATTGCCTAGTTGGGTTGGTAACAATTCATCATCATATCGGATTTTGTCTCGATAGTACGCCGGAAAACAACTAAGATAATTAGCAACCATAACATAACATTGACTTCTAAGTTGTATTTCTCTTTTCCTAATTTCTGGTGAGCTTTTCTGCTTTGCTATTTCCTCAATCTCATGAGTTATGTTGTCTATTTCATTCCGCATTCTTTGAGCTCTTTTATATTCAATAAACGAAAAAATTTTGGGAAGAAATAATCCTCTATAAAAGCTATAAATCAATTCACGGGTATACAAAATGATAAAACTTATAATCACAGAACAAACCAAACCAAAAACACCTATCCCATTGAACATGTTACTTAGCTCAGACAAAATATTTGGTTGAATTACTGAGCTAAAAGTGAAGATGATGGTATAAACAAATAGTAGGGACGGAATGAAAGAGGCAAAAACAAGATTGCTAACGAATTTTTCGAAATAATTTTGCATTTTTATCCCTCTTTTTCATCCGTATATAATCTAGCACCACAAAATGGGCATTCTAAAATTGACTCTTCAGTTAATCGGTTGTTTTTTTTATTTGGACTTTTACCCATTCTTTTTACAACCTTTATTATTGGTCTTCTAAAACTTCTACGACAATTTGGACACCAATCAGCATAATAATCATCGTCAGGCGGCCGAATAGAAGTTCCTTGTATCTCAATAGGCATAATCCTTACTCCTTACAAATCAAAACCCCAACCCCTTCTTCCGCCCCAGCACCCCATCCACCCAGCGCTTCTCATCGCTGGCGGACGGATACAGGGCGGACAGGGCTTGTGCTAGACGCCAGAAACGTTCGTCGCGGCCAATCGCATCGTCCACGAGAAAACGTTTGAGCGCGCCGCCGCGCCCACTGGCGAATAACAGCATGGCCTGGTGAACTTTGTCCAACGTCGTCGTGCCGAGGGTCAGACTCTCGGTGGGTTCCCAACCGGTGGTGGAATCGGTAGGGTCGGGGGCCAGGGTGTCCAGAAAACTCAACTGCGGGGAGGCCTTTTCGCGGCGTTGTTCGCCGGGGATCAGCCCCTCGCGTCCGAAGAGGAATCGCTCGCGGGCGCGGACGGGGATCAGGGTCGCTTTGTCCCCTTTGATTTCGACATGGGAGTCGAGCTTTTCCAGATGTGCGCCGAGGCCCTGGGCAATTTTCCGGGCGGCGTCATATTCGAGGGTGAACCCGCCCGGTTTCCCGGCAGTGCGCGCGGGGGCGTCTTCGTCGTCGGTTTCGTCTTCCCCCTCCCCCAACATCTTTTGCCCTCCCGCTCCCGTCCCCAGTCCTCTGTCCCCCGTCTCCTGCCCCCCATCTTCCGTCGCGGCAGACAGCGTCCAGAGCCACATGGCGGTGAGGCGGGCGTCTTCTTCAAAGCCGGTGACATCCGCGCCCTGGAAAATCATGATGAGGGCTTCGCGGGAGACGGCGGCCCAGACGTGTTCGAGGTATTCGCGCAGGGTGACGGTGTCCCCACTGGCTTTTTCCACCCGGCTGTAGCGAGAGAAGATTTCAAGCGCGGGGCCGAGGCAGGCAAAAATGGCATCCGCGCCGACAACGCCTTCGTGGGCGAGGCGCGGCAACCAGGCATGGATGCGTCCCGGCAGTTCGCGCAAGATTTCGCGCCAATCGCCGGTGATGGGCGCGACTTCGCCGTCCACGGTTTCGCGAGGACGGCATACAAGGTGAACCGAAGATGCAAGAGCCGCAGAATCCCGCGCCCTGAGCCTGCTACCCATTTCAGTATCGATAGGCCATGAACCAGTTATGATCCAACCTGCATCAATCATTGCTTGAATTTGCGCTTCCCAACCTGATGTGGATTTGTGTGCAAAAACAACCGTTCCTATACCGCCTGGGGCAAGCATACGTCGACCTTCTGACATAGCTCCGCCCATCTTATTCTCAAAAAATACCTGATTTTTACCTTTGACAGGATCGACTATGCACTCATCATCTTTAGGAGATAATCCTTTTGCAAATAACTCTTCATGCGAAATGCCTAAAGAACGGTGTAACCAAACAATAAAGAAATCGCTGAGATCAGCATATGGAACAGCGTCATAATAAGGTGGGTCAGTGATATATGCCTGAACTATATCATTAGGCATTGGATGTTTATCTGCGGATGCTTGATGGGTTTGACCGCTTTTTATTCCATCATCAAGACTTAGAATAGCTTTTAATCCACCCTCAACTGCATTTAACCAATCTCTAGTTGCTCCACTAAAAACATTAGCTTCCACGAAATCCCAAAGCATAGGCAAGGCTTGTCTTCCAAAAGTGTGTCCAATATCTTCGCTTACTGAACGCCATGCACACAAGGATGAGTTGCTATCTACTTGTTTATCAAGAGATAATGATAAACAGGTTTGAATGGCATCGGAAAAATTTTTGTCATCGCTGAATTGAGTGGGCAGTTTCATTGATATCCAATTCGCGAGTGTAGTTAAAGTTAAGTTTTGGCGAGGGGTAAAAAGATCGCCCCACTCTCTCATTCCGTAAAGTTGAACTCGAAAACCCAAAGTACCTTGAGGCGGCAATGGTTCATCTGGCACCAGACTCAACAGCCCTTCATGTGCCGCTTTTCGCCGTTCCAATTCCTCCACCGCGCGGCGCACAGCGTCCAGATCGGCTTCGGTGGGCAGACGGTAAAACCGTCCGCTATCGGAAAACACCTGGGTTTCGCGTTGCGAGGCGGTTCGTTCGACTTCCAGGGTGGTAACGACTGCCACCAACCGGGCATCGTGCGCGCCGCCGCGCCGTTCCCGCAATTGCACGCGGACTCGCTCTACAGGCGTGGTGTATCCGCACACGGGGCAGGTGGCCGAGCCGCGCCGGACGGGGCCGTCGAATTGGGGATTGTTGATGGCTGATTGCGGATTTGTGCGATTCACCCACTTGCCGTTGGTTTTTTCGATCAGGTCGAAGTGAATTTTTCGGGTTTCCGGGTCGGGGTACATGTGGAGGGCGACGCTTCTCCCGGTTTTTTTCGCCAGCCAGAGCGAGCGCATGAGCGGGATTTCTGCCCCACAGGTTGGACCTTCGCAGGTGACCGTCCGTGCCCAAATGTAGGCGATGGGCGTCTCGCGGTAGATGGCGTTCAGCGTCCAGTCCACCCCGGCGACCTTCCGCACCGGGTCGGGTTGGGGGGTGTAGGCGTCGGGGGGGAGTTCCACAGACGGGTAAAACGCCGCGAGTTCGGCCTCAGCCTGTTCCTTAATCCACTGCCCCCACTTCCGCACCTCGTCCGCCAACTGCTGACCGTAGCGCGGAATGTATTCGAGCACCACCTTGTTCAACAGCACCGCGACGGGGTTGAGATCACTGGCGAAGGCATCGGCCCCCACGCGCAGGGCTTCGAGCGGGATCGCCCCACCCCCGGCGAAGGGGTCTACGACGAGCGGGCGCGTGCCGGGCGTGCCTCCTAGACTCTCGTGGGCGGCCTGGGTCAGCGCGCGGGCGGTGTCCAAAAAAGCCGGGACGGTGGACGCGTCCCAATTCGCAAAATCGGCGATGAAATCAAGCAGGGCGTAGCGCATGTCCGGCCAGTTGGCGGGGGAATCGGCGCGCAGGCTGGTGGCGTTCGTCCGCACCCAGCGCGACCAGTGACGGGTGATGAGCGGGGTGAGGGCGCTGTCCGTCCGCACCTGTTCGGCGAACTGCGCCAGCGCGCGGGCCACGGCTTCCCGGAAGGGTTGGGGGCAATGTTCGTCCGCGGGATCAGGCCACAGCGCGGCACACAACACCGCGCGGCACGCCGCCAGCGGTCGCCGCGCCCACCAGATGTGCAAGGTGGAAATGTGCCCGTGCCGGATGGACTTCTCCCGCCGCGCGTGCGCGGAGATTTCCCGGATGGGGAGGTCAACTTCGATGAGGCGGCGAGGGTAGGGGGTAGGCATTGAGAAAATAAAGGAGACTTTGAAGGTTATACAATAAAGCGATTTCGCTTATTTCGGATCACCGGGCGATCAATCGCCCGGCTACCCAACGACGCCCGTTGAAACGGGCTACGGATTCATCCGGCGTGGTTATGTAGCCGGGGGACTTCATCCCCCGGCGGGCCAAAATGAAAAATTCATTCGATTTAGCCATTGCAAACATTCAAGGCCACCCGCCGCATTTCATCTGGCGTGGATGACTTTTCCAACACAAGCTGTCCGAAAGCATCATAAAACAAAGACCCCAAAACCAGAGTCTGATCGCTTCCGAAGACGATCACGCGCCATCCCTGGCCTTCCGGTGCCACCTTGATTCGCACGGCATCCCCGGCATGTTTTAAGAGATACCGCAGGGCATGATTC
>JABWBV010000513.1 GCA_013359445.1 Anaerolineales bacterium
TGCCGTCTTAACCGTCGTCCAGTTGACCGACTACGCCAAAACTACCACCCTCCCCGTCGGCCTGAGCGCCAGCGTTGATGTGATCGGCGGGCGGGCGGAAAACGCCGTCCTCGTCCCCGTCGAAGCGTTGCGCGAACTGGGCGCAGGCGAATACGCCGTCTTTGTCGTCGGCGACGATGGCGAACCCCGCCTCCGCACGGTTGAAGTCGGCCTCACCGATTTCACCTCCGCCGAGATCATCTCCGGCCTGGAAGTGGGGGAAGTGGTCACGACGGGGATTGTGGAGACAGGGGAGTAGGGGGGGAGAAGAGTAGATAAGGTAAATAAAGTAGATAAGGTAGATACAGTATCTACCTTATCTACCCTATGTACCCTATCTACCCTATCTACCCTATGTACCCTATGTACCCTATGTACCATCTTCACCGGAGTTCCATATGACCATCATCCAAACCCATGCCCTTACAAAAACCTACGGCAAAGGCGATATTGAAGTCCGCGCTCTGGACGGGGTGGACGTGCAGATCAACGAAAATGAGTTCGTGGCGATCATGGGCCCGTCCGGGTCGGGCAAAAGCACGCTGATGAACATCCTCGGATGTCTGGATCGACCCACGTCCGGGCAGTATATCCTCGCCGGGGAAGCGGTCAGCGGACTGGACAAAGCCCAACTCGCCCACATTCGCAGTAAACGCCTCGGCTTTATCTTCCAGGCGTACAACCTGCTTGCCCGCACCACCGCCCTGGAGAATGTCCTCCTCCCCCTGTTATACAGCCGGAACGGCACCCACACCGACGCCGAAAAACGTCAAATCGCCCTCGATGCCCTGGCCTCGGTCGGCTTATCCGACCGGGCACACCACCAACCCCACGAACTCTCCGGTGGTCAGCAACAGCGCGTCGCCATCGCCCGCGCCCTGATCAACGACCCCGTCCTCATCCTGGCCGACGAACCCACTGGCAACCTGGACACCCGCTCCAGCCATGACATTATGAACCTGCTCCACGATCTGCATGATCGCGGGCGCACCATCGTCATGGTCACGCACGAAAACGACATCGCCGCCCACGCCAGCCGGGTCATTCACTTTCGGGATGGGAAGATTGATGCGGATGTCCAAAATGGGCATAGGGCCGAAGATGGCCGACCGAAGACCGAAGATGGGGGATGGGAGACGGAAGACAAAGCCCCTCCGTCGTCCGTCTCCCGTCACCTGCCCTCCCAAAGGTGACCCCATGAAACTCTCCAAAATCATCCACATTGCCTGGACGGGCCTGGCGCGCAACAAACTGCGCTCCCTGCTCACCATGTTGGGCGTCATCATCGGCGTCGCGGCGGTCATCGTTATGATCTCCGTTAGCGCCGGGACCGAGGCCACGATTGAAGAACAGATCAACAGCCTAGGCACCAACCTAATCTTCGTCCGCAGTAGCTTTCAACGCGGCGGATTTGGGCCGGGCGCACCGGGCGGGGGTCAAACCGGCGGGTTGACGTTCGACGACGCTACCGCCATCGCTGAAAACGTCAGTGGGGTGCAGGGCGTTGTGGTCGAACAGCCCAGTACCCAAACCGTCAAAGTTGGGAATGTCACCGTCGAAGAGGTGCAGGTTTACGGAACCACCCCAGATTTCCCCTCCGTGCGCGATATGACGATTGCAACGGGCCGCTATTTCAAACAGACCGAACTCGATCGCACCCAAAAAGTCGCCGTGTTAGGGTCCTCTCTGGCCGAAGAATTGTTCGGGGAAGGCACCGCGGTCGGGCAAGTCGTGACCGTGGGGGACATCAAACTGACGGTGATCGGCGTGTTTGAGGAGCGGGGGCTGGTGGGGGAAGCGGATTTCGACTCCCGCATCTACGTCCCCATCACCGTCGTGTTCGACAAGTTCACCCCGTCGTTTTTTGCCCGGATGCGCGGCGATTCGGTGCAACTCATTTATGTGGAAACCGCCGAAGAGGTGGTGATGGATGATGTGATCCTGCAAATTCAATTACTGCTCGCCAAACGGCACGATGTGACCCTGGACGAACCGGATTTCACGGTCACCACGCAGGAAGACATCATCGAAACCCAGGAATCCACCACCGCCGCGTTTCGGAGCCTGTTGGCCTGGGTTGCCGCCGTTTCTCTCATTGTGGGCGGGATCGGCATTATGAACATCATGCTCGTGAGTGTGACTGAACGTACGCGAGAGATCGGCATCCGCCAGTCGGTAGGGGCCACCCCAAACGACATCCGGGCCCAATTCCTGACCGAGGCATTGTTGCTCAGTCTGGCGGGCGGCGTACTTGGGGTGTTGACCGGGATCGGCGGGGCGTATCTGTACGGGTTGTACGGGGAACTTCGCACCGTCATCCTGCCCAGTTCGCTTCTGCTTGCTTTTACATCCGCCGCCGCCGTCGGCATCTTCTTCGGCTTTTACCCCGCGAACCAGGCCGCCAAACTCGACCCCATTGAAGCCTTACGGCACGAATAAAACGTGATGCGTGGTGGGTGACTTAATCCCTTGTCACGCATCACGTTTCACGCATCACCAAAGGAAACTCCTATGAAAAAAATAACGCTCTTGATCATCTCTCTCCTCTTTCTCACCCTCGCGGCCTGTTCGGGGCAGGCGGAGACGGGGACAACGACGGATACCCAGGCGCAGGTCGCAGATGGAACCCCGTCCCCCTTTGGGCAATCGGTGGAACAGCAACTCATGTGGGGGACGTTCGCCCTTGAAGAGACCGAAAACGCGGTGACCGCAGAGCAAGCCGCCGAACTACTCCCCCTTTGGAAAGCGGTTCGCTCCCTGAGCGATAGCGATACCGTCGCAGAAGAAGAAATTTCTGCACTTTTCGATCAGATTCAGGAAACGATGACCACCGCACAAATGGACACCATCACCACCCTGCAACTCTCCGGCGAAGACATGACCGCCATCGCTGAAGCGCAAGGTTTTGAAATGGGGGGGCCGGCGGGCGGCGGGTTCGGCAACCTGACCGAGGATCAACGCGCCACGATGGAAGCGGCCCGCGCATCGGGTGATTTTCCGAGCGGGGGTGGTTTTACAGGAGGGCCACCCGATGGGGGCGGTGGGGTTCCGGGAGGCGGCGCGGGTGGCGGCGCAGGTAGCGGCGCAGGTAGCGGCGCGGGTGGCGGGCCTGGGGGGGAGGGTTTTCAGAATTTGAGTCCTGAACAGCAATCCACGATGGAGGCGGCCCGCGCCTCCGGTGGGTTTGGCGGGGGACGCCTCGTCAACACCGCACTGCTCGAAGCGCTCATCACTTTTTTGGAAAGTAAAGCACAGTAATATCCAGTGTGATCGTTTCCCGCGCGACAGCTAGAAACTCACCTTTCTGACGAACAACAGCAGAAGGGTGAGTTTTTACCGCACAAGGACTGGCTCATTTCTCTACTTTCTCGCATAGGGATTATCTAAAAGCTCAAACTCTAAAGGTTTTATGCCCCTTTGAGGCACCTTAATAGCCGAAAAATGACTTTTCGGAAGACGTTTTTGCCAAAATTGCACGGTTTATGTGGAATACTTGCTACTTGGCAAACCTGGCCTGGGTTTTGAAAATGGGGGAATTGAGCCTGGATGGGAACACAATCCATACGGATGCGTCCAAATGCAAAGCCGTGAGCTATGGATGCTTGGTTGAATTGGAAAAGCAATTGCAAAATGAAGTCAAGCAGTTATTTGAATTAGGCGCACAAGCCGACCAGGGCGAAGCCAGCCTCCCGGAAGGCTTGAACATTGAGGACGAAATCGCATTTCGCAAAGTGCGTTTGGAAACGCTGGCGAATACCAAAGCCGCGCTGGAAGTGTGGGCACAAGCGCGGTATGCGCAAGAAAAAGCAGAATACATGGCCAAGATGCAGGTGCGGGAGGAAAAGGCCAAAAAGCAAGGGGAAAAACCGCGTGGCAAGCCCCCAGAACCGCCCACAGAAGGCCCACACGAGAAAGATCAATACAATTTCACCGATCCAGCCTCACGGATCATGAAGAATAGTACCAACAACGGTATGACCAGCACTACAACGCCCAGGTAGCCGTGACCCAGGAGACGATGTTGATTGTGGCGACATTGCTCTCGAATCATCCCAACGACAAACGCGAAGCCGAACCAACCCTGGACGCCTTATCGCCCAAACTGGGACAGCCAGAAAAGGCCGCATTAGATGCGGGGGTTTTCAGTGAACATAACATCTTGGCTTTGGAGCAACGGCATATCGAACCTTTCATTGCATCAGGGCGAGAACCACACTACCAAAGTGTCGCGACCTTGCTCGGGCAGATGCCTGAAGAGCCATCTGCCGAGGCCAGTCCCAAAGAGAAAATGGCCTACAAACTGGCGACTGAGATTGGCAAGGAAATTTACCGCTCGCGAAAATGCACCGTTGAACCCGTCATTGGCATTATCAAAGAAGTACTTGGCTTTCGTCAGTTTTCCTTGCGTGGCTTGGCAAACGCGGCCGGGGAGTGGTGTCTGGTGTGCCTGGCCTTTAATTTGAAGCGGATGCACTTGGGGGTCATTGTTTCTACTACCAGAATCTTCCCATGGCAAACACTATCTGCACCTGCTCTTCAAAGATGACAATGCCCTATTTGATGAACCTGTCGCAGTTGCCCTGGAAGCGGACGCGCTGAGCGGAGGCTTTGCGTAAAACTATCGCAAAGCTGTCATACAACAGACCCACAGGCGGAGGTGGCAGGAGAATTTGCTCGTGGACCAGAGCGCCGCCGCCCCACATCAGTTGATTTTGTGCCTGTCCAACAATATTACCCCCGGAGAAACCCACCACTTGAATACAGCCTGCATTCGGACAGGATGGTCTAGCGTAACATCTGTTTCGTAATCTGGGAAACGAAGTAACTGTAACGACTCAGCCAACGTAGAGATGAACCTAAAAAAACGTTGTCCAGGTTTTGTGCCAGTCGCCCACAAGGGGCTTTGCTACGTGATCTCGATCTGAAACTAAGGCACAGAGGAACGCGGATGAACTCTGATAATGCCCGGGAGGCTAACTTCGGGAATTTGATCCCCCAAATATTGAGGAGCGCGAGGGGTTTGAGTTGCACAGAGCGGAAAATTGGAGTAAAAAGCACTATATTTAACCTAAAAAAATCAAGGAACCCCCCTCATGAAGAAATTCACTGTCCCCATTGCCATGAACCTCACCCATTTTCGCCCCATCCAAGCTTTTGCGTCCCAGGTAATGCTCCAGGGAAAAGAAACGCTCCGCGTCATAAAAGATCCAGGGGTGGCACCTGTGGACGAACCGACGTTTGCCCGGCTCCTCGCCCCGGACTTCCAAAATGGGACGATTGAGGTCGACGTCCTCAGCAGGCTCCTG
>JABWBV010000514.1 GCA_013359445.1 Anaerolineales bacterium
CTCGTTGATCATTGACACGGACACCCTCAACGCCATCCAACTCATATGGGATGCCCCTCCCGAAGACATCACTGCAGAACTGCAAGACCTAGGCGGCGACGTGTGCGATGTGGTGTGCCTCGGCCTGGAGTGGACCTCTCTGGACACGTTCGATACGTTGGTCCTAACCGCCTATCGAACAATTGATTTTGAAGACGCGGTGCAAACGGCGTACAGCGCCCAGTTTTTATACCTTGCTCAAGGCTTTGATCTGGAACCCATGCCCCCCGGCACCACCCTGGGCGAGCATAGTTGGGTCGCGTCGAAATGGAATCAGCAATTCGTCATTTACACCTCACAAGGCCCGGCTGTGTTAAGCTTCTATTGGTATGCCGAATCCCCGATCAGCGCACAAGGCGCCATCGCCCTCCTGGCCGAGTACATGGAACAACAAGCCGAAATCCTGCGCCTGAACGGGTACATTACCATTGACCCGAACGCAACACCCCTGCCGGAGTAACCTGTTCGTCCCCATAGGTAAGGAGTTCCGAAAAAAGGATGGGTAACTACTCAGCCAGAGGTTAGCCCACGCCCAAGATTGAAAGGAACCTTCAAACGTTTCTAAAGGGCGAATTAACGTTTGTCCGGTGCCTCTTGTAAGGGGCGGTACCCCTCATTACAATCCCCGTATGCCTGTTCAACTTTCCCGTCGTGCCTTTTTAAAATTAGGAGTTCTGGCCGCTGGTGGTCTCGCCGCCCGTCGGTTTGCCCCCGCGCGGGAGATCAGCGATCATTTTCCGGTGGCGCAGGAAGAATGGTTAGCGGCGCCCCGCCTGGGACGGGTCGCCATCCAGCAGATCAGCCTGTACAGTCTACCCCGCGATGATGCCCGGATCATCAAACAACATTTCCGCGACGAAGTTTTAAATATTTATGAGGAAATCACCCCTGCGACCGGGCCAGCGTGGAATCCGTTGTGGTATCGCGTCTGGGGTGGGTACGTTCACAGTGCGAACATCCAAAAAGTGGGCGTTCATCACAATCCGGTGATAGAAACCCTGCGCCCAGAAGGACAACTGGCGGAAATCACCGTACCGTATTCGCAGTCTTTCCGGTTTATCCGGGGCCAGGGTTGGGCGCGGTTGTACCGACTGTATTACCAAACCAATCATTGGATCACCGGCCTCGAAGAAGGGCCGGATGGTCAAGCGTGGTACCAGTTAACCGACGAATTGGGCGACACGAAATTTTTTGTCCCCGCCCATCACGTGCGCCTGATCCCGGACGAGGAACTGGCCCCCATCTCCCCCGACGTGGCAGACAAACGCATCGAGGTGCAAATCGCCCGGCAGACACTGACCGCGTATGAGGGGGATGTGCAGGTCTTTTTCTCCAAAGTTTCGACCGGGGTTTCGCGCAATGTTCCGGCAGGGCAATTGCCCACCGAAACGCCCACCGGCACGTTTAACATTAACTCCAAAATGCCTTCCAAACACATGGGGGAAGGACGGTTGACCGACGATTTGGAAGATTATGAACTGGTGGGGGTGCCGTGGACGGCGTTTTTTGATGCGCGGGGGTATGCCATTCATGGCACGTACTGGCACAATAATTTTGGGGTAACGATGAGCCGGGGGTGTGTGAACTTGCCCAATGAGCAGGCAAAGTGGCTGTTCCGGTGGATGGCGCCGGAAAATGCCCCCACAGTGGTGGAGCAAACGGGGTTTGGGACACGGGTGGAGATAAGGTAGTGGTGGTATAGGGTAGATAGGGTAGATAGGGTAGATAAGGTAGATAGGGTAGATAGGGTAGGTCTGTATACCCTATTTACCCTATCTACTGTATTTACCGTATATAGGTTCCCCCCTATTTACTTCCCCACACTCAGTTTCTTCGTCGCCTCAAGCGTTGAAATTTCATCCACTTCAAACGAGACTTCAAACTCTGCCGTGCCTTCATCGGGGCGGGCGCGGCCCAAAATGATGCGTTGCCCATGCTCTAGCTTGGCCCGTCGAATACGTTTTCCCTCGAGGAAAGTCCCGTTGGTGCTATTCAGGTCTTCAAGAAACACCCCTTCCACCGTACGGAAGACCCGGGCGTGGTTGCGGCTCACCAAAAAGAGGCGTTCCGGCAGGGAGATTTCGCACGAGCTGGGATCACGCCCGAGGGTGATCAAATCCTGGTTTAGCCCAAATACCTGGAGTTCGCGTTCTTTATCGACCAGGGTGAGGTAGGCAAAGGGTTCGCCCGTAGGCATCAGTTCTTCGATCTCTGACCAGTGGGAGAGGGAAAAGAGTTCGCCCAGAAAGCGTTTGATTTGGGTCGGGGTGACACGATAGCGGTTGAACCCGCTTGCCCGCTCGCCCCCCGCCTCAAACCGGAGCGACATCGCCCAGCCGGGGACCTGGTCAATCGTCAGGACTGAGAAATCCTCCCAGGGTAAGGTGATCGGGCGGCATCGTTTGCGGAGTTGTTCGTCAAATTCGCTGAGATCGGCGTCGGGGTGGGTAAAACAAACGGCAGTGTGGAATTTGAAATCCGGCCATTCGATGGTTTTGCCGGGGAGCCAGGGGTCTTGCCAAGGGGGCGGGGTGATCAGTTTTTGGCGAATCTGCTCGGCGTAGGCTTGCACTTGTTCATGGGGGTTTTTAAATCCGCGTCCTTCCACCCCGGCAATCATGCGTTTCGGACCGGCGTACCACGCGCCGTCAGTGCGGCAGGAGACGCGTCCGTAATAGTGTTTAAGTTCCATGACGCCAATGCCACGCTCGGAGATCACGATCATGTCGGCACTGTGTTCGGCCAGGTTGGCGACCACCGCGTAATAAGGCGGGTGATGGTGAAATGCCACCCACAATCGTTTCACAATTTCGATCAGGGAGGTCATTTCATGGCTGTAATCGGGGGAGAGGGGTTGTCCTTCGGGGTTATGTCCAACAAAGATTTCTACGGGCATGGGGTGATTATAAACGGGAAGCAGGTAATTCGCTACAAATCCCTTTTGGAAAATGCCCGAATAGCCCACAGAAGCATCACCAGGATGTAGGCCACCGCGTACCACACCATGATCGGGCTGGGAACTGATTGCCCGCTCGTAAAGGGCGATATACCCATCGCGGTCACAATGGGGGAACTCATCTCGAACGCGGCGCGCTTCCATAACGCTTCCCCCGGCAAGATCAGGCTGGAGACGATGCCGATGTTGACCGCGGCCTCGTTTTCGATCATTGCGCCGATTTGTTCAATCCACCCCCCCACAAAAGCCACCCCAAACAGGCCAAACACCAGCACGCCGTTCGCCAGGGTGGACAGCATCGTGCCCCCGACGAATGACACGCTCAAGATCAACACGCCGTTAAGCCAGAGCAAACCCAACCCCCGCCAGTATCCAGTCACCAAATAATCCCCAAGGCTATAGACGATGCCCTGCACCCCCCCGGCCATTAACAGCACGTAAAGGGTGAGCATAAACATGAACCCCAGCCACTTGCCCAGAATCACCTCGCGCCGCCGAATGGGCTTCGTCACCAAGCTTTGAATGGTGCCTGTGTTGATCTCCCCGGAGATCGTATCCACCGACGTTAAGCCCGCCATCATAATGGTGAGAAAGTTGACGGCATATAAACCCGCGAGGGTGAGAAAGTTGTGAATTTCTTGCATGAGCAGAAACCGGCCTCCGGTTTCTGTTTGGAGTTCAAGGTGGATGTAGTTAAAGCCAATGCCATACACGACCAAAAAGAGGGCGCTGAGGATCAAGGCGGCTAACAAAATTCGGCGACGGGCCGCTTCAAAAAACGTTAATCGGGCGATGGTGAGGATTTGGGACATGAGGGGAAATTGGGGATTGTGAATGGTGAGGGTTGTATCCGTCTACCCATTCGTAATTGGTCATTCATCATTCGTAATCATTCACTATTTCTAAAAGCCTTCGTCTTTTTCCATGATCTGAACGAAGAGGTCTTCGACGTCGCCACCGATCCGGAAGGCCGCGTTCTGGCCACCGGCTACTTCGCGGGCACGGTCGACTTCGATACCGGCCCCGGCGTGGCGAATCTGACCTCGGCTGGCAACGAGGACGCCTTCGTCCTCAAGCTCGGCTCGAGTGGCTCGTTCAACTGGGCAGTGGGGATGGGCGGCTCCCAGACGGACCATGGCCGCAGCCTGGCCGCCGACGGCGCTGGTCGGATCACGGCTGCTGGTACGTTCCGCGGAACGGCGAATCTCAACCCCGTCGGCAACGACACCCGCACCGCGCTCGGCCAGTCCGACGCGTTCGTCGTGCGGCTCCAGTGCGGGCAGCCTATCGTCGAGAGCCCGTTCAGTTGCGTCGCGCCGACCTACCTCGGCTCCATCGCGGCGGGCGGCCCCGGCAGCGACGCGACGGCGCGCATGTGGGTTGACCCCGATGGCGCGTACTACCTCGGCGGCGCATTCAGCGGCACCGTGGACTTCAACCCCAGTCCGACTGCCGCCGACCTTCACACCGCCATCGGCGGAACCGACGTGTTCGTGACGCGCTTTAACCCGGACGGCTCGTATGCCTGGACGCGCACGATCGGCGGGACCGGCAACGACACGCTGGGCGGCCTGGCTTCGCGGATAGGCGACGGTGTCTACTTCGCCGGTTCATTCTCCGGCGCCGTCGACTTCGACCCCGGTCCGGGGCAGAACGTGCAGGTGTCGAACGGCGTTCAGGACATCTTCGTCGTGAAGCTCGATCACGCCGGCAACTTCCTGTGGGCCCGCACCGCCGGTGGTTTGTCCGACGACCGGGTGTACCGGCTGGCGGTGAGCCCGCACGGGAGCGTGTACGTAGCGGGCGCGTTCCAGAACACCGTGGATTTCAATCCCGGCCCCGCGGTCGCCAACTTCACGTCGCGGGGCAGCTTCGACGCCTACGTCTGGAGCCTCGATTCCGCGGGCAACTACCGCTGGACATACGCCGTCGGCGGCACCCAGATCGACGAAGCTTATGGCGTGGACGTGGACTGGTATGGGCGCGTCGCCGTGGTCGGGCGGTTCCAGACGATCGTGGACTTCGACTCGGGCCCGGGCGTTTACCCCCTGACCAGCAACGGGGCAACGGACGCCTTCGTCGTCCGGTTGGACGATAGCGGCCAAATCGTCTGGGCCAGGGGCATCGGCGGCTTGAGCACCGAGAATGCCACGGGTGTGGCGATCGCGCTGAATGGCGACATCGTCATCGGCGGCACGTACTGGGGCACGGTCGACTTCGACCCCGGCCCCGGCGTAGTCAGCCGCACGGCGATCGGTTTCGGGGACGTCTTCGTGGCACGCTTCACGAGCGACGGCTTGCTGAAGTGGGCTCGCGTCGCCGGCGGTAACACGATCGAAG
>JABWBV010000515.1 GCA_013359445.1 Anaerolineales bacterium
TTCGGTGATGTCGGTGATGGCCTCATCTACATTTTGGTCGTTTTTGATGAGGGTGGTGTAGTGTTGGGTGGCAAGGGCAACATCGCCTTTGGCGAGGGTGGCGCGGGCCAGGGAGAGGGTTTCGCCTGCTTCGACTTTGACGAGCACAGGGGGTTCGGCAACGGGGACTTCCTGGACGGGGGTTTCTGCGACAGGTTCTGGCTGAAGGTGAAGGATGGGGGCCACTTCTTCCGGTAGTTCTTCTACCATATCTTCAACGGGGGTGGTGGCCTCGGCTGTGGGGGTGGCTTCTTCGATGAGCCAGGCTGGCATTTCGAGGCTGGGGGCAGGTTCTTCAGCGGATTCTTCTAAAATCCAGGCTGGAACTTCTGGTTCTTCGAGGGCTTCTTCGGTGGTTTCTTCAAAAATCCAGGAAGGGGCGTCGACTTTTTCGGCGGGGGGTTCGGCTACCGTTTCTTCGAGAACCCAGGTTGGGGTTTCGGGCGTTTCAACGGGGGCGGGTTCCTCTTCCAAGAGCCAGGCGGGGAGTTCTTCTTCGTCAGTGAGGGCCTCGTCTGATGGGGGGGTGGCGGTGGGTTCTACGGTTGCGGCGATCCAATTGGCGGCGGAGTCGGTTAACCAGTCGGGGGCTTCGTCTGAGGGGGCGAGGGTTTGCCCTTCGGGGGCCTCATCCACGAGTAATTCATTCAGCCATTCGGTGTCATCGGCGGCTTCTTCGGGGGCGGGGCTTTGGATGAGTTCTGCCGCGGTTTGTGCGGCTTCTTCGGCACGGGCTTCTTCTGCGATAACATTGACCCAGTCAGGGGTGCTTTCCGGGCGTGATTCAGCGGCGGTGAGGAGTTCGTTTTCATTGACGCCGTGTTTCATGGCGAGGCTTTCTAACCAGGCGAGGGCGGCATCATCGCTCAACATGTCACTCTCTTCCGCAACGGGGGCCTGGGGTTCTTCGGGGGCAGGTGCTTCGGCTTCCAAGGCAAAAGCTTCCGCAGGGAGTTCATCTGCTTCGTTTGCCAGGTCTGTACGGGCGGAGATGGCTGTTTCGAGGGCCGCATCATATTCGATTTCCGTTTCCGGCAAATCGAATACGTCTTCTGCGGCAGGCGGTTCTTCTTCGTGCAAAATGTTTTTGAGCCAGTCGGGGACATCGTCCGGGCGGTCGGTGGGGGCGGTGAGGAGTTCTTCTTCTTTGGCGCCTTGTTTGGCGGCAAGGGACTCCAGCCAGGCCATAGCGGCGTCTTCATCGTCCAGGGCGGGCATTTCGGCGGGTTCGGTGCTGGTGAAGGAGAAGTCTTCCTCGAGGGTGGGGAGGGGTTCTTCGAGGGCAAAGAGGTCCGGCTCCGGTTCTTCCTCTTCGATGAAACCAGCAGATTGTTCTGTTTCGAGGAAGGAGGCGGCGGGTTCTTCCGTTTCCATGCCTTTCAGCCAGTCGGGAACCAGGTCGTCTTCTTCGGCGAGTTCTGCGCTGGCGTCGGGTTCATCGGTCATGGCTTCCAACCAGGAGGGCAGATGAGTGTCTTCGCGGCTTTCGCGGGCGGTGAGGAGTTCTTCTTCTTTGGCGCCCTGTTTGGCGGCAAGGGATTCGAGCCAGGCCATGGCATCATCTTCAAGACCAATTTCTTGTCCGGTATCTTTGCCTAGATCGCCCAGGTCAAAGGAGGGGGCGAGGTCTTCATCCGGGGTCACTTCTTCTTCGAACGTTGCACTGGCGGCAGGTAAATCTTCGCCCAAACCCTGGAGCCAATCAGGGATTTCGGCGGGGGCGGCCTCAGGGGTGGCGTCATCTGTAGCTGGTTCGATCTCTGAAAGCCAATCGGTTACGCCGGAGTGTAAGGAGGGATCGTCGGGTTCTTCCTCGACTTCATCCAGCCAGGAAAGGTTCGAATGCATGGTTTCGCCTGCAGGGCTTTCAAAGAAGTCTTCGATTTCGGCTTCTGTGGGTTCTTCCTCGGTGAGCCAGGAGGGCATGGCGGGGGTTGGTTTTGCCGAGGGCAGGGTGGAACTGACTACTTCGTCGCCAAAATCCTGAAGCCAGTCTGGGGCTGTGCTTTCCTCGAGTTGGTCTAAACTGTATTCTTCTGGGGCGGAAGCGGAGGGTTCTAGCCCCCCTAACCAGTCGGGGAGATCATTGCCTGCTTTGGCGGTTGGGGCGGAGGGGTTCAGGTCTTTGAGCCAATCGGGCATGTCGGCTTTTTCGAGCGTTCCAGAATCGGATTGGGTGGGGTCCAGGCTGGTGTCTTCCTGAAGCCAGTCGGGGAGGTCTGTGGGGGGGACCTCGGCGGCCTGCTTGGGCGGGGTCACTCGGGCAGGAGGGGTGCTCGGTGTGGCGGGGGGAATCCGTGTGGGGGCGGTTTCCGCGGTGTTAAAGCCTTTGAGCCAATCGGGCACGTCATCCGCAGGAGCGGCGGCTTCTTCATCCGTATCCGCGATGTCGGAGGGGGCCATCGCTTTGAGCCAATCAGGAATGTTGGCTTTTGCGATGCCGTCCTGTGTTGCGGGGGGTTCATCTTCGTCGTCGAATAATGGGAGGGGCGGTTCTTCAGGGGAATCTGAGTCGCGTTGGCTCCAACCGGCATCTTTCATCCAATCAGGAATGTTGTCTTCTTCTTCTTCTCGCATATTCTTTGCCTCATCTAAATTGTTTTTGAGGGAGGAGTGGTCAGGTTTTACTTCGGGGGCCGAGGGGGTTCCCCAGTCTGAGCCGCTTTCGGTTATGGGGCTGGCAAAGGCCGTTAATTGATCGTCAAAGGCAAGGTCATCAAAGACGGCTTTTTGTGTTTGGCCACCGGCGTCTGCTGGGGAGAGCCATTCGGGGAGGGTTTCGCTGGCGGGGGCGTTGCTAATATCCACCCCGATAGAGGTCGCCCAGGCTGGTTGAGAGATTAAGCCGCCCTTGGTGGCTTCCCAGTCTAAAAATTCAAGGACAATCAAGCCCGATGGAATGACATCGACCGTGGCGTATTGTGCGGAGAGATGTTTGTAGTAAGGGTCAAGCTCTTGCAGGCGGGTGAGGTGGGGGGCGGCTTCGCTGGACCGTTGGCTGGTGGTCAGGATGTCTGCCAGGATTTGGTTGGCGATGTAACAGTAGGGCAGTTTGCTCAGCAATTGGCTGGCGATTTTGGCCGCCTGGGTTTGTTGCCGATCCAAATGGTACATTTTCCCCAGGAGAGCTAGTAAGTCGAGGCGTTTGGGGTCGGTGGCGAGGGCGGCGCGGAGTTCGGCGATGGCTTGTGAATAAAGATGCCCGTTTGCGTACATGTGGGCCAGTGCCCCGCGGGTGAGGCGGATTTTGGCGGGTTCTTGCCCATCGCGTTGGGCGTAGAGGCGTTTCAGTTCATCTTGAATGGCGATGTTGGAAGGCTGAACTTCGTAGGCCCTTTCCATGTGCCAAAGGCCCGCGTCCAGGTTGCCCTCATCTTCCCGAATGATGCTCATGCCGATATGTGAGACAAAATCGTTGGGGATCGAGGAAAGGACTCGTTGGAAAATATCGGCGGCATCCCCAAGTTGTTTGCTTTCCAGATATGCTTTCCCTAAAAGACGGTAGGTTTCGATGTGTTTGGGGAAATATTTTAAAATATGACGACAATGCCCGATGGCTTCATCGGTGTGCCCTTTATCGATCATATTTTCAATTTCGCGGCAGTAATCGCGAAGGGGAATAGTTGCCATTCAAATTGCTCCAAACCAAAAATGATGAGGTGTGTTTAATCTTACCTTACTTTATAGGAAGTTATCAACTAATTTCCGTGACGAACATTTGACAGGAGGGATTATAACGAATGGGTTATCGCTTGACCAGGAAGGGGATTTTTGGAATTGAGGAGGCCAATACGTTGCCAAACAAAAAAGACCTGCCCATAGGCAGGTCTTTTTGAAAACATGAGGAATTACGGTTCGACCGGGTTTCCGTCAAAATCGGAAGAGCCGGAATTACTTTTTCTTTTTCGTTTCTGCGGTGTAAGCTGGTGCGGGTTTTTTGCTTTGGAGAACGGCCCAGGCGAGGATGCCCACTAAAACCAGGGCCACACCCCAGACGCCTAACTGGGTATTGCCCTCTGCGTCTGCGTATTGCACGACGATGGGGGCAACGATGACCGAAACCAGGTTGACGACTTTGATCATTGGGTTGAGGGCTGGTCCCGCAGTGTCTTTGAACGGATCGCCGACGGTGTCGCCGACGACGCTGGCTTTGTGGCGTTCGGAGCCTTTGCCCGTGTTTTTGGCCGGGTTTTTGGGTTCATCTTCGATCAATTTTTTCGCATTATCCCAGGCCCCACCGGAGTTGTTGAGGAAGACGGCCAGCAGTTGCCCGGAGAGAATGATGCCAGCGAGGAACCCCCCCAGGGCTTCGACCTGGAGGAGGAGGCCGACAACAATCGGGGTGATGACACCCAGCAGGGCCAGGCCGACTAATTCTTTCTGCGCGGCAGTGGTGGAGATGGAAACCGCTTTTGCGTAATCGGGTTTAATTTTCCCTTCCAGGACGCCCGCTTTGAATTGGCGGCGGGATTCTTCCACGATGAGGGCGGCGGCACGGCTTACCGCTTGAATGGCAAAGGAGGAGAAGAGCCAGGGCAACGCGCCACCGATCAACATCCCAACAAAAATTTGCGGAATATCCACGCGGATCCCTATGGCTTGAATCTGTTTGTCCACTGGAATGCCTAGGGCCGTTTGTGCCCGGCTGACATCAACCAGGAAGGAGCCAAACAATGAAACGGCGGCAATCACCGCTGAACCAATCGCAACGCCTTTGGTAATGGCTTTGGTTGTGTTGCCAACGGCATCCAGGTCCGCCATAATTTGCTGAGCGTTTTGGGTTTCTTTGTCTTTCATCCCGGACCAGGACATTTCGCCAATCCCGTTGGCATTGTCGGCGATGGGGCCAAAGGAGTCCATCGCGACGTTGTTCCCGGTTAGGGTCAACATCCCGATGCCGGTCATCGCGACCCCGTAGAGGACGAAGTTCACTTTGTCGGCGGGGTCAATTCCCGGAATGGTCCCGAAGATGAAGATGGAGGCCACGATAGTCAGGGCGATCACCAACACAGACCAGACAGATGATTCAAATCCGGCAGAAATCCCCTGGAGGATGAGTGTGGCGGGGCCTGTATCGGCAGATTTTTTGATTTCTTTGACGGGGGTAGCGTGGGTTCCGGTAAAGTATTCGGTCAGACGGTCAATAACAATGGCTAAAAGCACGCCAACTGCGACAGCCATGGGGGTGCGCCACCAACCGCCATAATCATTATTAATGACGGGATTGTTGCCCAGGTAGAAATACCCGGCGATGAAGAACAAAACTGCCGAGATGGCGGCAGAGG
>JABWBV010000023.1 GCA_013359445.1 Anaerolineales bacterium
TGGACAAAGCGTATTGGAGGTGCTGCAAATGGCTTTGCAAGGCTCGCCTTTTGTGCCTCCTATCCTTCAGGCTCGGCCAACACCAGCCTGAGCAGTTACCCTTTAGATTGTCATCAGAAGCTAATGTCTGATTTCTAAGGGCGAATATTTCATGGTGATTTACAACGTAAAGGATTCCGTCTTCAGGAAGTTGCCATTGATCAACTTTTTCATCTGTAGTTGTTGCTTTGCTAATAATTACTAATCTGAGAAATAAAGTTTTTCGAGGATTGGCAAGATCACATGCCGGGGTTAATACTATAGCTCTAATAACGTTCTCATTGCCCTCAAAAGTTATGGTGATAATATCTCCGGTACGAACTAAATAATCATCATTTCTTGGTTCATAATACATATGTAAATCTTGAATCAATGAAGCGATCCTTTTTTCTTTCTTATTTGCTGGTGGGTGTTGTAATTGAAAACCTGAAACTATTTGACTTAATTGGGGAATAAATTCGTCATCAAGATATACTGAGCGGCTAACCTGCCTGAGTAATACATCAACCACGTGTTCAATATCCACCTCACCACCCTGCTCTCTGGAAATTAAGGTTTTTAGTCCCCGTACTAAATCATCAAGTGAGTGTTCAGCCAATCTAAATAAAGCATCCTCAATTGCTTGGGTTACAGTTTTTCTGAAAATCTCAGCCAGATTCAAGGGCGGTTTGTCATACCATTCGTTCAATTTAGCAAGTAAATTTTCGAGTCTTACGTCATGTTTACTAAACGGGTAAATATATGCCTCAGGGAAAGAAGTGTATACTTCGGTGGCCTCGGCCTGGAATTTGGGTAATTCCTCAGTCCAAATTGCTACAGGGATAAAACACTTATGACGTATTTCATGGAGGCATAATTTTGCCAAAATGGAAGAATCGTCCTCTAACAGCCAGTCCAAGATGATCATTTGGTAGTAAAAAGGAACAACTAATTCTTCTTTCAGTTCAGTTATATCTCGAATATGTTTAACTTCTACATGGTGTGTCTTAAATTCCTCAAGGACATTATTTCCAATTAATTCATCGTTTTCAATGATTAATACCCTTTTGAGCTCCATATGATTAATCCTCAGATACTCTTTCATGCGAAAATTGGATACGGAAAGCCGCACCTTTATTAAACGTATATTGAGTCTCCCCGTTTTGAATCAGTGTGATTGTGGATTCTGCCTCTAACAGGGACTCTTTAGCAATAAATAATCCTAGTCCTCGCCCGTCAACCTTATTGGTAAAGAAAGGATCAAAAATTCTGTGTTGATCCTGAGGGGAAATTCCTGACCCATTATCAGCAACAATCACGGCAGCTTCATTAGCGAGAATAGTTATTTTCAATCGGCGGCCATTTTTTTCTGGTTCTCGACTTAACCAATAACAGGAGTTATCAATTAAATTGTTGAATACCTGAATTAAGCCACTTCGGCGCATATGGACATTGAGTTTTCCATCAGGTTCAATTTTTTCAACATGGATTTTATTTATCTTGATTTGCCCTTGATTTAGGAGTAAGGCTTGTTCGACCATTGTAAATACATCTAATTCTTGTTCCTGGGTTTTGCGACGAACGTAGAACATCGGCCCAAGGGCAAGTACAAGATCTTGTAACGCGTCCAGAGTTGAACTAAGAGCTTTTACGCGTTCAATAATTACTGTCAATCCACGTACTTCAGATGAGCTTTCAATTTGTTTAATTAAAATTGTTGCTTCTCGGGTTAGTCTAGAAAATTCATGGGTAAATCGTTCTGCAGCTAATCCAAGCCCTGCAAGCGTGAGGAGCATTTCTCTTTCTTCATCAAAGACTGTTAACGTATCGGCCGCGGCTTGGCGAGTCTCTTCTACAGCATTTTGTATTTCTTGTCTTGTTTGAGTTAGAGAATCTGTGATCTCCGTTGCGACTTCATATGTGATTTTCCCATCTTTTACGAATGCTGAAGCCATTGTAGTAACCTTTTTTATTTCCGCGCTAATTTTTTCTATGCTATCCTCTAATTGTTTAACTGCTGGCAACATTTCTCTGCGCTTTGCTTTCTGTTGTTCTCGAATCTTTCGGCGATCTTGAGCAAACTCGTTTTGAACAATTCTTATGAGGGCCCGCATTAAATCCCGAAGATCGAGAAACGCCTGATTTTCAATGAATCCTTCTCGATTGCTCTTGTCCTTGAGTTGTTTATTTGTACGCTGATCGATTTCCAATGCTCCAACTATATTCTTACGACTGATAGCATCAGAGGTCTGTAAAAATCGTAAACTGTCTATTTGGAGCCAATCGTCATCTGGATCTCCATAGGGCATCACACGGATCCCGTCACGAAAGACAGAAACTCCATTAAGTTGATTTAAGTCAGGAAGAGAAACGTTAGTTAATCCTAAAATTTCCCTATCTCTGTCCCAAAAATAACAAGTTACAAAGAAACCGCCACATTCAGATTTTCGATTTGCAGGTATCCAATTTGAGATTCCTTTTCTTAAATCTACTTCACTTGATTTTGCAACGCGCTTATTAAAGGGTCTGACATTAAAGGAATATTCATAACTCGCAATTCCATTTTCATCAACTAAAGCAGTCATTCGGGCATGTGCAGTTTCCAGGATTTCTCCAGGATCAAGATCCTCGTAATTTGGATAGTCAGGGCACAAAAGCTTAATGCTAAAACTTTTCGGAGATCTGAAGGGACTCATTAAACGGCGTAAAGTTCGAGAAATCCGTGATACATCGCCTTCTTTCCAAAAAGAACGCGCATGTTCCATGATTAACACAGTACCACTTTGGTTCTTAAAATATTCGGGTTCTCTTTCTCGGTAATCAACACCTACGTTGCTAAGATAAGCATCAATCGCGTCAAAATCATCCCAATTTATAATAACTTCGACCTCAGCATCACTCAATTGCCCGTGTTCATCTCCAAAACGGCTAATAAGTGTTAAGCGGTGACCTAATTTATGTGCAGCAAAACGCCCAACTCCTTTTTCACCCAATGGTAATCTACCTTTAGGCGTACGCTGATCTTTTTCTTTTGCTTCCTCCTTATGACCTGTTGCTGGTTCCAACCACCTATTTAGTACAGTATCCAAATCCATGCCACAACCATCATCTTCTACAATAACGGTCATATTTTGAAGAGCTTTTTCCTTTTCAGTCTCACTCTTATTTTTGGGATCAAACTTAATGTTTAATAACTTCACAACAACATTATCTGCATCCGCGTCATATCCATTCTTGACTAATTCAAGAAGACCAATAGTAGCATCCTTAATCAATTGTTCGCCCAACACGCTGATTAATCTGGCACGAGGCCGAAATATTTCTTTTCCTTGTCGGAATTCAAGAGTGGTTGTCACACTATATCCTCAATTTTGTAATGCCTGTCCAAACTGGCACATTGATATCAATGGGCAATTCGGGCAATCTGGAGCTGGTTTTTTGGTACAGATTTTATCTGCAAGATCTAACAGCGCATAGTTGTACTCTCTTGGTCTGTCAATCGGAACCAGTTCAGCAAGTAAGCTTTTGAAAATTCGATTGCGCCTACTGGAATCTTTCGTTTCTAGCCCAAAGATACGACCTACTATACGGATTGTATTTGTGTCAGCAATTGGTTCGGGTAAATTCCAGGAAAAACAACGTAATGCACCTGCAATATACTCACTAATTCCTGAAAGGGATAGTAGTTCTTCTTTGTCCTGGGGAATAATCCCATCAAATTTTGTGACGATCTCCTTTGTCATTTGATAGATAAGATCAATGCGCCATCGTAATCCTAAAGAATATAACGTTTGTTGGAGTTCAGCTTTACTGGCTTTTGATAAAGTCTCTATATCGGGGAATCGCTCAATAAAATTTTTGTAAACAGGAACAACTTGTTTTGCCTGAGTTCTATGGAGCATGAGTTCAGATAGAAGTATGTAAAAAGGCTTATCTGTAGCCCGCCAGGGAAATGGTCGAAAATTTTGTTCACCCCAGCTTAAAAGTGCTTTTTGAAAAATTCCAGGCTCAACTGCATGATTATTCTCGGTAACAATTTTTTGCATCGAAATAATGTTTACCGTTGAGAAATAAGTGCCTTGACGATAGCCTCCATCACAGGGGGGCAAACTCCATTGCCCATTAACTTCACTCGCTCTCTTCTTGTTATCCCTTGGACAGAATCCAATTTGAAATCTTCACCATATCCCATGGCCCGCTTCAATTCTTCAGGTTGAAGCATTCTCATTTTATGACCGTCTCCATTAGGTAGCACATATGCAAAACGATCCACAGTAGTAATTGTTCGTAACGGCTCTGAGATTTTTTGCCATCCACCATTACCTGTTTTGGCGGAACCATAATATACGAGTAGAAAAGGATTTTCATTCCCTAAAACTTCAATTGCGGAATCGGCCCTTGTGATGGTTGCTTTAGCCCTACCCTCTTTTCGCAAGGGGGTAAATTGATATGTGTTTTTTTCGATTACTTTGCTTATTGGAACAGTTGGGGTCTGACTTGGGTCAGGTATATTTGGTTTATCAAATAGTGAACACAATATAAATAAACGCTCACGCGACTGCGGAACGCCAAAATCTTTAGCGTTTAGGATAACATTGTCTCTAATTTTATACCCCAAATCACTCAGTTTTTGAATCAGTTCTCTATATCGCCCCCAAGAAACCATATCTACGACATTTTCAATGACTAACCAGCTTGGCATGAATACCTTAGCAAATCGAACTACCTGAAAAGCTGTCTCTCTGCTTTTTTCTGTACCTTCCTTAGCCCCTTTGGCTTTAGAATGGCTTGTACATTCAGGAGAAGCTAATACGAGATCAATTTTCCCAATCGTGTTCTTAAGTCGCTTCAGGTTTATTTCTCGAATATCTTGAGAATATACTTTTGCTCCAGGAAAATTTTCTTTGTATACTTTGTTTGCCGGTTTCCAATAATCAAACCCTGCCACAATTTCAACGCCTGCATTACGCGCACCATAACTGCTTCCCCCTGCCCCAGAAAATAAATCGGCACAACGAATCAATGTATTTTCCATAAAAAGCCTTTGACATTGGATTTTTTTTTACTATGCTTACTATTGTACTGATTGTAGTTGATTTGTGCCAGGCTTAACTTTCATTATTTTTGCCCCAAAATTCACTCCGTCGGACACCACCCATACCGCGATCCCAACCCCTCCAGCACCTTTCGCCTCACCTTCTCCGGCAGACCCAACGCCTCCATCTCCGCCTCGATCTTGTCCCGATCCCCATTCCCGCCCAAATACCCGTTGATCCTCGCCGCCTCCGTCGAATCTACCAGATCATCAAAATCGGGATACCGCTCGGACAACCCATCCATAATCGCCTGGATCCCCCGCATATTGAACTTTTGATGATAGTCCTCCGCCCGCGTGAACTCACCCGCGGGCAGGATTTGCGTCGTGATCGGCGCGGCGTACTCTTTCGCAATCTCCGCGCGGGTTTCTTCGAGCTGTTGTTTTTGCGCTTCGGAATGGTAAAACGCCGCGTTCATGTACTGGCGTTTGCTGTTGGGTTTCGTGGGGTTTTGACGGCCCCAAAACACGTCCAACAACGCGCGGTACGAGATCACGTTCGGGTCAAAGTCCACCTGCACGGTCTCGGAATGATCGCCCATGCGTTGATAGGTAGGGTTCGGCGTTCTGCCGCCCGTGTACCCCACGCGGGTACGGATTACGCCCGGGAGACTCCCCAACTGGGAGTCCGGTCCCCAAAATCAGCCAAAGGCGAAGGTGGCGGTTTCGTAGGTCAATGGCGCGGCGGCATCTATGGGAGGGAGGTTTGAAAGGGTGGTAGGGGAAAATAACATAGTGAACTCCAGGGTAAATACGGTAGATACGGTAAATAGGGTAGATACGGTGTTCCTGTATTTACCCTATTTACCGTATCTACTTTATTTACTTTGTCTACCATTTTACCAACCAAATCTTACAACATCCTAAACCGCGACCCCCTCCAACACCTCCCAATTCCCCGCCTGCAAAGCGTCCAAATGCTCGTTGACCAAAATCCCCTGTTTGACTGCCGCCGTGACCGAGGGCGCGTACTGCGGGTATCCGAGCAAAATCGCCCCGACAATTTTCCCGTCCGCGAGGACCAGTTTGCGGTACCGGTGGGCGTTCGTGTCTTCCAACACGATCACGGTGTCGGTGTCCGCCTGGGCCTCGAATTGCCCGATGGAAGTCACGTCCACGCCCACCACTTTGAGCGCGGTCACCGGAATGACCTCCCGATAAATTTCGTTGCCCCCCACCGCATTGAGCGCGGCGATGCGCGCCTGCTCCACCGCCACCGTCCATAAACCCGGGACTTTGCCGTTGAATTCACACACATCCCCGGCGGCGAAAATGTTCGGGTCACTCGTCCGCATGGCTTCATCCACCACAATCCCCCGTTTGATCGTCAACCCGGCGGTTCGTCCCAGTTCCAAATTGGGCTGGATGCCCACCGCCGCGAGAAACACATCCGCGTGCAGAACCCGCCCATCTTTGAGTGTGACCTGTGCCAAACGCCCGCCCTCCTCCAACGGAAGGCCCTGCACCGAGGCGGTTTCCGCTTCCAAAACGATGTCCATCCCCAACGTTTCCAGATATTGGCGCAAAAATTGACTGCCGCGCGCGTCCAATTGGCGGCGCAAGAGCCACTCCCCGCGCTCCAACACCATCACTTCCATCCCGATCTTGTGCAGGGCATACCCCGCTTCCAGCCCCAACAACCCCCCGCCCGCAATCACCGCGTGATGGCACCGGTGCGTTTGCACGTAGGCGCGCACATGTATGGCATCTTCCGCCTCCCGGAGCACGTAGGTGCCCGGAATGCCAAACCCCGGAATGGGCGGGACAAAACTCGAACTGCCATTCGCCAAAATCAGCCGGTCGTAAGGGACTTTTTCATTGGTCGCCAGGATCACTTCACGGCCTGTGGCATCAATATTCGCCACCTGCGTGTTGAGCCAACTGGTAATTTTTCGCTCGTCGTACCAGGTTTCAGGTTGCAAATATAACCCGCTCATCGCCGAACGCCCGTACACCAGACGAGTAATCGCCATCCGATTGTACAAATGATGGGATTCCCGCCCAATCAAGTGAATTTCACAGGCCGGGTGACGTCGGCGCACGTAATCCGCCGCGGTGACCCCCGCGATCCCGTTGCCCACAATGACGACACTTTTGATCGTTTCATCGTAGGTGCCCGTCTCGCCCGCCCCGGTACCATTGGCTTTCGCGCTCTTCAAATCCAGGGATACCGCCACCGCCCCCTTTACCCGGCACATGCACGCCAACCGCGCCCCTTCCCCCAGCCCGAGGCGTTCCAACGTTCCGCGTTCATCCCCCCCTTTCGGGGACAGGTTTTCCTGCCCGCTCAGGATCAGGATCGGGTCCGCGCCGCACATCCCCATCCGGCACCCGGCCTCAATCGGTTGGTGATTACTCTCCGCAATTTCCAACAATGTCCGCCCCGCTTCCACCAACACCCGCACCTCGTTGGGCATAAACGTCACTTCCAACTTATCCTGTTTGATCGCCTGTTTCAACACCCGTGAGGCCCCGGGCGCGATCCGGGTTTCTTCTTGTTGCATCAACTGCCCGAGAAACATCGGCTCTTTGCGATAAGTGCGAATGACCCAGGCAACCGCCACCCCCGCAATCGCCACCTGCCCCACCCACGCGACCCACGCGGGAGGCGTGGCCCCGAACATACTGCCCACCGCGTTCAACCACCCCGGCAGGCCGAACCCATAAAACAAATTGATCGCCACCGCCCCGGACACCGCCGTTAGCTTATTGGTTGTCACCTTCAGAAAAGCATCCAACAAGAAAAAGAGACCAATGCTAAGAACAATGTATAGCCCAAATTGTAGATACATACTCCCAATCGAAATCGCAGGCGGGTTTGTGATGGTGAAATACGCCACAATAAAACCGGGCATCGCCGCCGCAAAAAACTTCCGATAATTTCCGTGATACCGGTCTTCGTCGTACAAATCCGCCAGATACGCCACCCCCGGATTGAAGTCGTAACAATTTTTCGTGCATCCCACACACGGATCGCAGTGGGCATTCGGCACGGTCACGAACGGCGTCTGGTTGTACAGCCGTTGGATCGGATACAACGGGCAAATGCTACTGCACCACCCACTTTTCCCTTTGAAAAAATACCCGCCCAAAAATGCCCCCGCCAACGCGCCGATGAGGAGCAACGCCGTCGCCGTGCCGCTGGTGTTGAACAACCACTTCCGGCTGGACGCCAGCAAAAAGAAAGCGACAAACCCGATCACATACCCGTATTCCTTGAACCACGCGGGGACCGTCCACCCGCGCGTGAACTTGAACAAGCGCGGGGTTTGGTTCACCGCCGCAAGCGGGCAAATATTCCGCCAAATCCCCGGCGCGATCCAGAAAACGAGCGGCAGAACTGGCACCGTCACCCGCCAAAAGACAAACAACCCCGTCTCAGGCCGGATCAGCAAAAGCACCACCATCGCCAACAGCGCGACAACACTCCCCCCGCGCAACCACGCCCATAGCCTGGCCGGAATCCGGGAGCGGGAACGTAATTGAAGATAATTGGGAAAAACGGGCAAAGATTCAGCAGGAATGTTCATCATTAAGTCCTTAAATTCAGGAGATCACAGATTCGAGTTGTGGTGACGATTTCAATCGTTTATCGCCCTTAACGACTGAAGTCGTCACTACAAAATTTTGATCTACAGAAATTCTGGTTTACTTAATCCAATTGGAAATAAAAGCATTGGCCTGGCGCAATTTCACCGACAGCGTGCGCGCCAATTCCAACAGCACCTCACGCGCCAGTTCAGGCTCGTGCGCGGCAAAAACCTCAAAATTTTGCAGGCTGACGCTCAACGCCTCCCCATCACTGATCGCCCGCAACGTCGCCGAACGTGGTTTACCATCAAAAAATGCCTGCTCACCGATCACCGCCCCGCTCTCACGCACCTGCGTCCGCCGCATTTGCCCACTTTTCCCGCGCGGAATCAGCACCTCTAACCGCCCTTCGACGATGATGTAAAACGCCCGATCCGTATCCCCCTGTCGGATTACCACATCCCCCGTTCGAAACCGGCGGATTTCGGTATGGCGAAGCAACTTTTCCCATTTATCGTCATTCCAATGGGGCAAAAAGACCAACTCCGTGGAGGATTCGCTCCCCTCTTGATCCGGATAATCAAAAAACGAATTTAACATAGACAGTCTCCCGGGTGTGTACGCATTTTGAAACGCGGGGGTTAGGGCTTGTAAAAGAATAATTTCGTAGATTGCTCCGGCGGGATTGCGCGGCAACTTGCCGACAATCCCACCGGGAGGAAGGCCCGGATTTGGCAATCCGGGGCGAGCGGAAAACGCGGATTTATACTTTTACAACCCCTTAGTATAATCCACGAAATCAATAAAAATAAACGAATATTTGTGTATATAAAACTGAGTATATCAATTAAAAAAAAGAGATGGGCCAGACCGGCCCATCTCTTTAAAAAACTCAAAAACCGCTTATACCCCGTCCGCAATATCCTGTTTTGCCTTGGCGATAAACGCCTCCACCGAAACGGCGGACATCTGCTCGCCGGAGCGCAGACGGGGGGCGAGTTGCCCCGCCTCCATCTCTTTATCGCCGACCACGAGCATGTACGGGATTTTTTGATTTTGGGCATCGCGGATTTTCGCATTCATCCGGTCGCCGCCCTCGTTGACCTCCACCCGCAGACCCGCCTCGCGCAGGCTTTGGGCCGCTTGCCGGGCATAGTCCACGTGCCGATCCGCGATGGGGATCACCACCGCCTGAATGGGGGACAACCAGACGGGGAACGCGCCCGCGAAGTGTTCGATCAACACACCCAGGAACCGTTCCGTCGTCCCCGTCACCGCGCGGTGCAGGACCACGGGCGTATGTTCGGCATTGTCCTCGCCGATGAACGCCAACCCCAACCGGGCGGGCTGGATGAAATCCACCTGGATTGTGGACAACTGCCACTCGCGCCCCAGCACGTCCCGCGCCATGAAGTCCGCTTTGGGGCCGTAGAATGCCGCTTCACCCGTGGCCTCGAAGAAGTCCACGCCGTTCGCGTTGAGGGCGGATCGCAGGGCGTTTTCCGCTTTCGTCCACTTTTCGTCATCTTGCACGTACTTGCCGCCTTCGCCGCGCAGGGACAGGCGCACCTTGTAATCCGTAAAGCGATAGCGTTCCAGCACTTCGCGGATCAGTTTCAGGTTGAGCGAGAATTCGCTTTCGATCTGCTCTTCCGTGCAGAATGTGTGGCAGTCGTCTTGCGTCAGGGCGCGGACCCGCGTCAGGCCGTTGAGTTCGCCCGTTTTTTCATAGCGGTACAGCGTGGCAAACTCCGCAAAACGCATGGGCAGTTCCCGGTACGAGTGGCGGCCCATCTCTTTGTACAGCGTCATGTGGCTGGGGCAGTTCATCGGTTTGAGCCGGAACCGGACATTTTCGTCCACCATCGGCGGGAACATTGAGTCTTTGTAGTTGTCGTAATGCCCGGAGCGTTTGTACAGGTCTTCTTTGACGAGGTGCCCCGTCCAGACGTGACTGTACCCGTACCGCGTTTGTGTCTCGCGGACGTAGTCTTCCATCAGGTGGCGGAGCATTTCGCCTTTGGGCGTGAAGAGCGGCAGGCCAGGCCCCACATCATCGGAGAAGTAAAACAGGCCGAGTTCTTTGCCCAGTTTGCGGTGATCGCGCTTTTTGGCTTCTTCCAACTTCCACAGGTATTCTTCCAACTCTTTGGGCGATTTCCAGGCTGTGCCGTACACGCGCTGGAGCATGGGACGTTTTTCGTCGCCGCGCCAGTACGCGCCCGCCACGTTCATCAGCTTGATAGCACTGGGGTTGATCTGCCCCGTGTGTTCGACGTGCGGCCCCCGGCACAGGTCGGTAAACACGTCGTGCGTGTAGAACGAGATGACGGGTGCTTCGCTGACGGGGTTGCCGTACTCGTCCATCCCGCCGCGTTCCAGCCCTTCGATCAGTTCAATCTTGTAGGGTTGGTCGGCGAATTGGGCTTTGGCTTCCTCGGCGGACACTTCGCGGCGTTGGAACGCGTGCCGCGCGGCGATGATCTGGCGCATCCGTTTTTCGATGACGGGGAAGTCGTCGGGGGTCAATTGCCGGGGAAGTTCAAAGTCGTAGTAGAACCCGTCCTCGATGGGCGGGCCGATGGCGACTTTGGCTTCTCCCGGCGGAAACATCTCCGTGACCGCTTGCGCCATGATGTGCGCCGCCGAGTGGCGAATGCGGTATAGTTCCGTTTGGATATAAGGGATTTCGATTTGTTCGGCCATGATGGCACCTCCTGTGATGCGTGAAACGTGAGGGGTGAGATTAGGGCGGGAGTTTCCGTTTCACGCTGTTAAAGCAAAACGCCCGCACCCATTTCTGGGGCGGGCGTTGAAAAATCAACCACGCGGTTCCACCCAGATTAAGCAATTTCGTGAGAAATTGCCCATCTCGTTAGGGGCCGGTAACGGGGCCAGACGTTTCTCTTAGTTAGTTATCAGTATTCAGTTGTCAGTATTCAGTTGGGGTAAATTTCACTGAATACTGCTTACTGAACACTAACTACTGTTCAGAGACTCGCTCACGGGGGGGTTTCGCTGGTTTTTTGGGGGAGGCTTTCAGCCGGGGGCCTCCGTTCTCTGGCTGTTTCCAGGTACTCGTCCCGATCAACGCGGGATATGGGGAAATATTTTTCCATGAAATATCTTTCCATGAATGTAATTGCATTATAAGACTCTGGGAATTTCTGTCAACCTTTTTCATTTTTACCCGTTCTCGATATACAGATACGCCGTATGTTTGAGCGAATTGACCGATTAATTCAAAACCGGACAATGTGCGTCATTTCGACTGAAAGGAGAAATCCCTATAACGCCAAGTGGAATGGTTTCCCAGGAGATCGAGACGATGATCGTATCAGGGATTCCTCACTACATTCGGAATGACTGCGCGTTTTTTATTTGTTTCCTCGATAAGAATCGCCAATTTTTACGTGTAACGTTTGTAATCCTCCTGCATCTAAAAGTTACCGGGTGCAATTTTTGCCCTGTCCCCCCTAACTGTTTGACAACTGAAAACACTTCCGTCATTGGCGGGAGATCAACATATTTTCCAAAGGAGAGAGGATTATGTCAAAAGTCGCCATTATTGGTGCGGGCTTTGCCGGTCATACGGCGGCCATGTATTTGGGAAGTGCCCTCGGCAAGGATCATGAAATCACCATGATCAACATGTCCGACCGCTTTCTGTACGTGCCCTCCCTGGTGTGGGTGGGCATTGACCGGATGGACCCGGAAAAGACGCGGTTTCCGCTTAAGTCCGTGTACGACAAAATGAATGTCCGTTTCGTGCAGGGCAAAGCCTCGGAAGTTCACCCGGACGAGCAGTATGTGATCGCAGAACGAAAGGACGGGGTCGCGGGCACCGTCCGCGTGGATTACGATTACCTTGTCGTGGCAACCGGCCCACAACTGAACTTCAAGGCCACACAGGGTCTTGGCCCCGAACATGGCAACACCTTCTCCATTTGTACCCAGGCCCACGCCACCCAAAGCCGGGACGCCTATCTCGAAAACATCGCCCGGATGCAGAAAGGTGAAAAAAGGCGTCTGTTGATCGGCACCGGCCACCCCGCCGCAACCTGTCAGGGTGCCGCCTTCGAGTACATCACCAACATCCACAAAGATCTCGTCCGCCGAGGGGTACGGGATAAAGCCGAACTAATCTGGCTCTCGAACGAACGTTCCGCGGGCGATTTTGGCATCCGTGGGGTCCACGTCAAACAGAATGGGCACATGCTGTCGTCCGAGGACTTCATTTCTGCCGTGTTTGATGAATACGACATTCAATGGATGGTGCAAAAAGGCGTCAAAGCGGTGGACAGCAAAACCGCCTATTGGGAGGACTACGAAGGCAACCAGGGTGAAACGGCTTTCGATTTTGCCATGCTCATCCCGCAGTTTACCGGCATGGACATGAAATACATCGGCAAAGACGGGCAAGATGTCTCAAACAAAATCGTCAACGCCGCCGGATTTGTGATGGTGGACGGCATTTACGGGCTGGACTACGAAATTTTGGCTGAAACCCCCGAAGCGTGGCCCGCCGTTTATCAGAATCGCAACTACCGCAACATCTTCGCCGCCGGGATTGCATTCGCCCCGCCCGGGCCGATTTCTGTCCCTCACAAAACCCCCAACGGCACCAACATCACCGCCGCCCCGCCCCGCACGGGCATGGTCTCCGGCATCATCGGGCGCATCGTCGCGAAAAACATCATTGACCTTGTCCAACGGGGCCGGATGACGCACAGCGAACGGATGTCGGAAATGTCCGCCGCGTGCATCGCCTCGATGGGCGATTCCCTGTGGGATGGGTCCGCCGCGACGATCATGGTCTACCCCGTCGTCCCCGACTTCCGCCGCTACCCGAACGAAGAGGGCCGCGACCTATTCGTCACCCACATGGAAATGGGCCTCGCAGGCGCGTGGATGAAACGGATGATCCACACGACCTTTATGCACAAACTGCAAGGCCGTGTCGGTTGGCAGTTGATCCCAGAATAAAAACTAAAAGAAGAAAGTCCGAAAAAAGGATGGTTGAGGGATGGCCATCCCTCAACCATCCTTTTTTCGGGAACCTTTGCTCCCAATTTATAGGAGAAATACAATGAAAATCACCGAAAAAGATCGCAAACGCATGAATAACAAACTGTTCCAACTCTGGCGGTTTATTGTCCTCAATCTCAAAATCCTGAAAGCGGTCGATCACAGCAAACGGTCATAATGCCAAAAAGAAAGCCCCCCGAACATCGGGGGGCTTTTATTCAGTTGTATAGGACCTACTCTGGGTGAGTAATTGCGTTGATTATCTTATCTGTTACTCGCCTAATGTCCAGATCCAATTGTCTTCAAAAACACACGAGGTGTCGCCAGAATCTTGGCTTCCGTAAAAGGCGATTCGCCCTTCGTTCCGGGTGCTAATAATGACATTACTCAAGCGTGTTCCGTTGACATAGATAGCCATAATACCGTCTTGCACAACAAGAAGATATTCGTTTACGGCCCCATTTTCCTGATTGATGGCACTATTGACTTTTACTTCTCCGGTGGTGGTGGATTGCCAACGTCCATACCGCCAGAGTTCAACATCCCATGCCGGGAGACCGGAAAGCCGAATGGTGAAAAACTGGTATTGCTGACCCTCCGACAAGTTATCTTCAGAGTGGAAAATGACCCCACAACCGGAGAACCCACTCGTGGATTCCCAGGTTACGTTTGAATGTAAGACGTAGGTGGAGTAGACGATGCCATCGTCGATAGGCTCATAGCTTCCGCCTGGCCCCCGAAGGTTGATGGTGATGGGGCCTGCTTCAACCCAGGCGAGGGCCCCGTTATCCGTGGTAAGGTTTACTTTTTCAAGTTGTTCGGCCACGATGGCAATGGCTTCTTCGGCGGCTTGGGTGGATTCAAAGGCGGCGGTGGCGGCCAGGTCTGGGGTTTCGGTGGGGGTGTTGGTGGCGGTGGGGGTCTCGGTGGGGGTTTCGGTAGGCGTGGGAGTTTCTGTTGGGGTTGCGGTCGGTGTCTCCGTAGGGGGGACGGGGGTTTCGGTGGGCGGTGGGAGAGGGGTTTCGGTGGGGGTTTCCGTCGCGGCTGGGGTGCAGGCTGTGAGCATCAAAAGCACACTCAAAAGCGCGGTCAAAAAAAGACGGGAAAGGCTTTTCATCATGGTCCTCCTGGGGATGATAGGTTTGAAGAGAATGACCTGGTTGCTACCTGGAAATCCCCCTCAGGGGTGGGTAATCCACACGGCTACCCGATGGGAAAATTATACAGTAGGTTTTTTTAGAAATAGATTAAAAATTTGTAATTACGCCCCAAGAGGGTTTTACTTATTTGAGCGTGAGAAATTACCGCGGAGGTGTGCTCAAGGGCGAAAAGTCTGGGGATCGAGTAATTCTTCCACAAAGGGGAGTTGGAAGTTATCAGCAGGGAGGCTGAAGTTCGGGCTGACCGGGTTTTCGCCAGCCTCTGTCCGCACAGAGTAGGGGGCCAGGCGGCAATCATCCCAATCTACGACTTTTTCGAGGTTTTGGACGATGAGGTAAACGTGCCGGTAAGGTTGGGTGTCGATGGTGAGTGTGCCCTCTTCTAAAATAAAAACATCGGCTTGTTCATCTCGGATGCCGACTACCATCCCATCTTGGAGATTCCAAAGGTCGAGGGATATGATGCCCTCCAGGTCAAGTTCGATAAAATCTGCGCCAGTTTGATGGATGCCATCTGAAGGATTAAAACTCCCGAATTTTGAGGGACTTCCTTCTAAGCGAACGGTGGGGTAATCCAGCGCAAAAGGGAAAGCGCGTAATAGCAAGGCGACCGTATATTGTTGGAACTGAAAATCAAAGTTTGTGCCATATTTGCCTAGAGCGGCCTCCAACGCCTCATAGCCGTCATGCGTAATGGTTTGTTCCCACATTTCGATGATCAGATCATCCCCATATTTGTCTGCGAGAAAGTCCAGAAACAGCCAGTGGGCATACCAGTTGCCCTGATCTTCTATCCGATCTCGTCCGCCATAATGGACCTGGCAGGAGTCCGCGGACTTAAAACTGGCTTCTAAAAAGAAAACCGTATTGGTAATTTCTGGGTAGACCATGGTTTCGACCCAGGTCGCAGTGGATTCCCATAGCCAGGAAAGGGGTTCCCGCCCATCATAGCCGAACTGGATCGCGTGATTAAATTCGTGGGCGGCGGTCGCGCGCATAAAGTCCAATGGCTCGATAGCCAGGCCTTCTTCTACAACTTCGATAAAATCGTTATCGATGGCAATATACGATGCCGCCGCGTTGTCTTCGATTACCGGAGTATTCGGGTTGTCAAACACGACGTATTGCCCGTCACCCGTGCTGGTATATCCGGCGATGGATAAATCCAGGTCTTCGAGATAAATATCGTAGCGGTCATCTCCCCCAAGGCCGTTATCTGAGGGCGGGGCGGCCCAACCGAGTTGGTCGATCTCCACATCCCAGGAGCGTTCCAGGGCCAGCCCAAGCTCTTCAACATAATCGGGAATGGCATTACCGTTTTCATCTTGGATTTGGACAGCATCTTCCCCGGAAAGCGTGTAGAAGATGCGGAAGTGCTCGGTGTCCACAAACCGGACCGTTCCGCTTAACTGGGGACGAGCCGAGTTTTGCCAGCTTTTCTGATCCACCTCTTCGGGGAGGGTCAAAATGACTGGGGTGGCAGTGGGGGTGGGGGTAATGGTCGGGGTTGACGTTGGCGTTGGCGTGGGGGTGAGGGTGGTGGTGGGCGTAGGCGTATGGGTGAGGGTCGGCGTAGGGGTTTGGGTTGGCGTCGCCGTTGATGTCGCGGTCGGGGTGGGGGTAGCGAGCATGGCTTGCACCGAACCACAAGCCTGCGTTCCGAGACTCAATAATCCAAGGGCCAGGACTCCCATCCACCTGTAATACCAGGGGTAACGGGTGTTTTTTGTGGGAATTGACGAGTGTGATTGGGTTGTTGGAGAGACAAAGAAGATATGTTTCATTTTAATTTCCTGCCCTTCTGCAAAAAGAAATGGATAACTTCGGGTCAATACTTTGTGAAGGAAGTGTCACAGTGCAAACCTGGAAAGACTTCCTTTACAAAGCATTAATTCGTTCTGAGAAGGAAAACCACTTTCGACAATCTTACCAGAATTTTTGCGTCGCGGAAAATTTGCCGTGGTTGTTGCCCAAACAAAAACCCCGCCTGCATTTCAGACGGGGTTTTTGTTTGGTGGGCGGTATAGGACTCGAACCTACGACCTTTGCGATGTCAACGCAACGCTCTAACCAGCTGAGCTAACCGCCCCCCCTGAGTGGGGCGCATTATACACGGACTGATGAGAGAAGGCAAGGCACATTTTATAGACAGGTTTACGTGATGTTATATATCTGAAATCATGTTTCAATATAAACTGTAGAAAGGATGCGTATACTGTGGCGTTATAGGATGTGGTACCTGCTTTGTGTTTGTGTGTCTTAATCATCGAGGTCGTGTAACATGCCGTTTGAGCAAAATAACCGATTTGAAGAATCTCATTCGATCGATCTTTTTTGGGATATTGACGAAGAACAGATTTTGAACGCATCCGAGACAGCTCATTATGAGATTGCCTTGGATGCCTTTTTTAACGCGCGGCACTACGTCACGATGAATGGGGTACGCGGGGCCGTTCACGCACACTCTTACCGGGTGCGGGTACGATGCCAGAGTTATGCGCTTGATCCCGATGACCATGTCGTCGTGGGGTATGCGGCGTTACGCGACCGGCTTGCGATGATTGTCAAAGCCTACAACAACCAATGTTTAAACGACTTGCCTCCCTTTCGTCTCAAAAAATTGCAAACGACGACCGAAAATCTGACCGCCGTCATCTTTCAACAACTGGAACGGAGTTTGGAAGGTTTAGCTGTTAAATTAATCGAAGTCGCTATTTGGGAATCCCCGACGAATTCCATTACGTATAGTAAATCCACCCGTTATGTTCGCCGTGCTTAGACGCCGTTTTCAGCCGCCAACGGGGGGGCGTGGTTTTGTTTTAGGCGGAGTGATCATCGGGTTGTTTACATTAGGGGTGTACCATCGCCTGTGGTGGGGGGATACGGCGCACCTGTTTCCCTGGGGGTCAGATACATCCGGCCATGCCCTCAAAGTGGAATATTTATTGCAAGAACTCGCCAAAGGACATCTGTATCCTGACCTGCTCCCCTCGTGGTATATGGGTCTGCAAATGATGCGCTACCACCCGCCGCTCCCGTACTACCTGCTCGCGGGGTTGGCAGTGATGCTGGGAAGTTCACTCCGGGCGGCGAATCTCTTTATTGTCTTGTGCGCGTGGGCAGGCGGGGCAAGTTGGATGTTGTTTCGGCGGTGGATCGGCTGGGGTCCGGCACTGATCGGGGGGATGTTGTTCGTCATTTTGCCCGATAACGTCCGGGTCGCGCTGGCGGAAGGGAATTTGCCTCGCGTTTTGGCCACGGCGCTCCTCCCGTTCACGTTCTATTGTCTGTTGGCCTCGCTCACCCCTGGCGGGTCTCGCCTTTCCCGGGTGGGGCTGGTGCTCGGCTTTTCGGCCATCACCCTCAGCCATGTGATGATGGCGGCCATTTACGCGGTCTGTTTGAGCAGTTGGGTGCTGGCGGCCTGGGTCTGGCGGCGTGCCGGGTTTCGGGACGCGCTCCTGGCGATTTTGTGGATCGCCAGTGGTCTGGCGTTGGCGGGATGGTGGCTGTTGCCCAGCCTGACCGGAGGCGGGATCACCAGTCTGAACACCGAAGCGATGACCGAAGCCCTGACCGTTTTCCCGCTCCAGCATTATTTTTCCCTGGGTGCGCGGGCGGGCAATCCCGAAGCCATTTACGTTGGCCCGATCTTGATCCTGGTCGCGGCAGGAGCTTTGATCGCCGGGTTCAAAAAAGAGCGAGAGGCCTCCGCCCTGGCGTTGATCGGGTTGTTGGGCATTTTGATCACCGTGCCCGGTTTCAACACCTTGTTTAAAGCCCTTCCACTCCAAAGTTTGCTTTGGCCCCTCCGTTTTTTGGGTGTGGCGAGTTTTATGCTGTTGCTCTCGGTGATCTGGCGTTTGCAAACCTGGACGGCAAAATGGCTCTGGTGGGTGGGAGGTGTCCTTCTGCTGATCGGATGGGATGCCTGGGGATCGGTGTATATGATTGACCTGCGCCCTGCCCGCCCGGAACTACTTGCGATGTCCGGACAACTTGCCCAAACATCCGGGTGGCGGGAAGCGACTCTCGATGAGAGCCGGTTGGGGTCCGCCGCCTCTTACCTGTTCACCGCAGAAGGGACGCGGGAACAGGTGTATGGGTGGGCGTATCAGGGGGCACGTACGGCCAGTCTGGTCGCCTCGCTTAATGAAACCCTGCTGGTGGGCCATGAAGCTTACCTGCTTGACCGGCTGAATCTGCTCGGGGTGGATGATGTCGTACTGTTGGACTCCCTCGCCTCGGCGACTCTTCCCGCCCAACTGGCCCGAGTGGGGTACACACCCCAAGACGAAGGCGAAGCCACGCTGTATCACCGGACAGGCACGCCTCGCGCAATCCTCGCCAGCTGGCAGGGGTTGGGGATCGGGGCCAGCACCCGAAATGTGGCTTATCTCTTCCCGCAACTGGTGGTGGGCACTTCCAATGCCGTGGACGATTACACCCTCGCCGACCTCACCCGGTATCCGACCCTATTTTTGTCGGCGTTCACCTGGCACGATCAGGAAAAAGCCGAAGCCCTGCTCACCCAGGCGGCGGAAGCGGGCACGCGCGTGGTGGTGGATTTGACTGGGGTTCAGGAAGACGTTTTGGCCCGGATTCCCCAATTTTTGGACGTGTGGGGGGAATACATCATTCTGGATCAGGCTCCTTTGACGGTGAACGGTGCAGATCAACCCCTGCAATTGTCCGCCTTCCAAATGGAAACTGACCTTTGGTACACCCACATCCCTCAGGGGTTGGACGCCGAAACGCTGACCTTCAGCTACCTGGGGCAAACAGCGGCATTGACCGGATATAAAACTGTGGGCGACGCTAAAATCTGGTTTATCGGGGCGAACCTGCCCTACCACGCCGCGCTCACGCGGGATTCCGTAGCCATTCAAATTCTCGCCGATCTCCTGCAACTCCCCCCGGACACCCCCACCCCGTACAAAACCACGCCCCTGACCGAATACCACGCCGACGCAGGCGGTTATCAGTTCACCTACACCCTCTCCACTCCCGAAACCCTGCTCGTCCCGCTTGCTTATCATGCCGGTCTTCACGTCACCCTGGACGGCGCGCCCATCCCGACCACTTCCGTGGAAACCCTGCTCCTTTTCGATGCTCCGGCAGGCACGCACACCCTCGAAGTGTCCATCCGCCCAACCTCCATCTACCTCGCGGGCTGGGTGACTTCTGCGCTGGCGTTGGTCTTTGTCCTCGCACTATGGACGAAGGGCGAACGCTGGTTGCAATCCGCATTCAAAGGTGCGGAACCCGTAGATGCCGAAACATTTCTGGCGCATCTAAAATCCGCCCGCTAAAGAGAAAATCCTATGTCCTTGCCTCTCACTCCCAAAATATTTCTTGCCGGCCTTATTCTGGTGTTCGCGCTGTTCCTATTGATCTTTAGTTTTCAACCCGCGAGCGCCGCTGGCCCCATCACGCTCGATGGCAACTTTTTCGACTGGCAGGGGCAAACGCACATCACCGATCCGCCCGGCGATGCCAACAACGACAAAACCGACATTGTGCAGTTTGCGTTTGCGACCAATCCCAATGACGAAACTGCCTACTTTATGGCTGAGCGGTTAAAGGGTGGTTCCACAGAAGTGATCTACTATCTGTATCTGGATACCGATAACGACGGGATTTTTTCCGAAGCCAATGATCGGCGCATCGAAATTATCTACCACCCTGAAAACAATAACTCAGATGTAACCGTGATTTTGTACTCCGGGACCGGGGCGGAACTGGGGGTGATAGCCAGTGGAGCCAATTGGGGGGAGAGTCGGGAAGAAGGCGGCGAGCAGGTCGAATGGAAAGTGCCGTTTGCCGCGTTGGGCATTGAACCATACCAACCCATTCAAATGAAATTGGAATCGCGCCAGGGAAACCATGCTTCCGATACCACCTCGGTGGTGCAGTGGAGTCCGGCGGATTTGTTGGGGGTGGGTCTACTCGCCGTGATCTTGATCGGCATGTCGGGTTGGATGGCCGCCCGCCGGAGACAAATGGCATGAGTTGGGGCCTGGGTTTTCTGTTTGTGCTTTGGGTCGGGGGGGTAATTTTCTTGCGATATTACCGGGTGTGGTTGTTTTATTACCTGTTGGGCACAGTGGGATGTGCGTATTGGTTGGCGTTGGGGGTGCGGAATGTCTGGGGCATCGAACCCATCCTGGCGCAGTCGGTGGCGCAGGCGGTGCATCTGCTGGCGGGCTTGATCAACGTCCCGACGGTGACGTTCTCTGGCGCGCCGGGAGTGCTGTTGGTGATGGTCGTGGCGCAAGAGGTCGGGTGGACCGTCCTCCAGGTCGGGGTGGAATCGTCCGGCCTGCTCGAAATGAGTACGTTGTTGAGTTTGGTGGTGTTTTATCCGGGGTTTTCCCTCCGCCAGAAAGCGTTTACCCTGTTCGTGGGGTTGTTAGCGACCTGGTTCGCGAACGTGGTTCGCCTGTTTCTCATCGTCACCATTCTCAATCATTTTGGCAAGGAATCGCTGATCTTGGCTCACACTTACCTGGGCAAACTGGTCTTTTTCGCCTTCACTATTCTGATCTACTGGCTGTTGATCACCTCCCAAACCCTCACCCTTCTCCGGAAAAAATCCACCGCTACCCCAACACCCGCCTCCGCACCCCCCACCTATGACTGATCCCCTCCGTTTTGCCGTTTTTTGGGGGGTGTGGCTCCTCGTCCCCGTGCTTATTGACGGACTGACGACCCTCTTTAGCTTGGTGGGAGTCTTTTGGGCCAGACTTCGCAAACCTGTTCCCCCGGAAACGTTCTATTTCCCCCACATCAGCGTCATTGTCCCCGTGTACAACAGCGCCGACACCCTCGGCGATTGCCTGCGCTCCATTGCCGCACAGGATTACCCGCTCGACCGAATTGAAGTCCTGGTGATCAACAACGGCAGTACGGACCATTCATTTGAAGTTTTCACCGAAATTCAGCAGACCCTCACGCTCAATGTTCACTGGCATTCGATTTACAACAAAGGCAAAGCCTGGGCGCTCAATGCAGGCATTCACATTTGCCAGGGGGAATACATTTTCAACGTGGATAGCGACGTGGTGCTGTCCCCCGAGGCCTTCTCGGAAGTGGTCAAAACGATGGACGCAGACCCCGACCTGGGCGCGGTAACCGGCGCGATCATGGTCCTTCCGCCTGTACGAGGCGCCTCCCTACTCCAACGGATTCTGGGCTACTGCGAATTTTACGAATACATGGCGGCTTTTCTGGTGGGGCGCGAGCATCAGACTCTGGTTCACAACCTGTACACCCTGTCCGGGGCGTTTTCTGTCTTTCGCCGGGAAGTGCTTCTGCAAACCTTTTTGTACAGCCAGGAAACCGTCACCGAAGATACCGATTTGACGTTTGAACTGTATGCCCGTTTCAAAGACAAGCGGATCGGGGCGGTGAGCCGCGCGATTGCCTACGTCCACCCCATCGAGTCGGTGGGGGCGTTGTATGCTCAACGGGTGCGCTGGCAACGGGGGCAGTTGGAAGTCAGCGCCCGCTATCCCGCGTTGATGAACCGTCCGATGTGGCAGGTATCCGGGTTCAATCCGGGGCGGGTGTTGGCGATTGACCATACCCTGGCTTTCCCCCGCCTCGTGTGGACGTTTCTGATTCCGGTGTTGGCGATCTTTGGTTACTCGCTCTCGCTCATTTTCATGTCCACCGTCCTCACGTACATTTTTTACATGCTGATTGACATTTTGTGGGTGGTCGTGGCGCTTTATTACGCCAACCAACTCGCCCGCCAACGTCTGGCCTACACCTGGTGGGTGATCCCCCTCCTGCCGTTGTACCGGATCATTGTCTTTTGGTTCCGGTTCAGCGGCTTTTTACATGCCATCGCGGAGACGGGCACCTGGCGGGTGAGTGACCCGTGGGTGCAGGTCAAGGCTGGGGGGCAAGATGTCTGGCAACGCCTGGCGCAAGCGTGGAGGCGTTTTCGGCAACGGGGATAGCGTGAAGGGGGCTTAAAGGCGCGGGCTGAACATGGGGGGCAGTGGTATAATTAACCTTTAGCTTATTCGCTTTGCACTAAAAGGAAACTTGTATGGAAGAAACCTTCGATCATATCCAACGCGTGGACATCAACCATCAAATGCGGTCTGCCTATCTTGATTACGCCATGAGTGTGATCGTCGCCCGCGCCTTGCCCGATGCGCGTGATGGTTTGAAACCGGTTCACCGGCGGATTTTATTTGCCATGCACGATCTTGGCATTCGCGCCAATTCGTCGTACAAAAAATCTGCTCGTATTGTGGGGGAAGTCTTAGGTAAATACCACCCCCATGGAGATGTGGCCGTGTATGAAACGATGGCGCGCCTCACTCAAGAATTTGCCATGCGTTACCCATTGGTGGATGGGCAAGGCAACTTTGGCTCCATTCATGGGGATAGCCCTGCCGCCATGCGGTACACCGAAGCCCGTTTGGGACGTATGGCCGAAGAAATGCTGGCGGATATTGACCAAAACACAGTGAATTTTGGCGATAACTTTGATGGTTCACTTCAAGAACCTCAAGTGCTTCCCGCACGCCTGCCCAGCCTGCTTCTCAATGGCTCTGCCGGGATCGCCGTGGGCATGGCAACGAACATCCCCCCGCACAACCTCCGCGAACTCGCCAGTGCCATTCGGTATGTGATTGACCGCTACGACGAACTGGACGAAATTACCGCCGAAGATTTGCTCGAATTCGTCCCTGGCCCAGACTTTCCCACCGGGGGCATCATTGTGGGGAACGAAGGCATTCGCCACATGTACAGCTCCGGGCGCGGGCAAATGATGATGCGCGGGCGCGCCCACATCGAAGAAATGACCAGCGGACGTTACCGGATCGTGATCACGGAAGTGCCTTATCAGACAAACGTCACCACCCTGATCGAACGCATCGCCGAACTCGTGCGGGGCGGGCGTCTCGAAGACATCAGCGACCTCCGGGACGAGTCAGACCGGCGCGGTTTGGGCATCGTGATCGAACTCAAACGGGGTGCCCAACCCAAAAAAGTCCTCAATCAACTCTACAAATACACCCCGCTCCAATCTACCTTTGGCGCGCAAATCCTGGCCCTCGTCAATGGGGAACCGCGCATCCTCACCCTCAAACGCTGTCTGCAAATTTACATCGATCATCGCCTGGATGTCATTACCCGCCGAACCCAGTTTCAACTCGATAAAGCCCGCGCACGCGCTCACATTTTAGACGGTTTGCTGATCGCCCTCTCCAATCTCGACGCGGTCATCAAAACGATTCGCGAATCCCCCAGCGCGGAAGAAGCCAAAACCCGATTGATGGAAGGGTTCAACCTGAGCGATGCCCAATCCCAGGCCATCCTTGACATGCAACTGCGCCGTCTGGCCGCTCTCGAACGCCAAAAGATTGAGGATGAACATCGCCAAATTATGGATCGGATTGCTCATCTCGAAGATTTACTCGCCACCCCCGCAAAAATTTTAGCCTTAATCAAAGACGACCTGACTGAACTTGCCGAAAAATACGGCGACGATCGTCGCACCATGATTGTGGCAGGGGCCACAGGCGATTTGAGCGAAGAAGACCTGGTCAAAGACGAGGCCGTCCTCATTAGCCTGACCCAACGCGGTTACATCAAGCGCGTGGCCGCCAAAACTTACCGCGCCCAGGCCCGCGGCGGGCGTGGGGTGATCGGTCACACCACCAAAGAAGAAGACGAAATCATGATCCTTCTTCC